>JBJMGJ010000419.1:0-9377 GCA_045807965.1 Bryobacteraceae bacterium
AGGCTCAGCTGAATGAATCGCCCTCCATTTACCGTGCTTGAGATCTGCCCAAAGGCCGCATTTCCCCGTAATCCGTTAGGGTTGGCAAAGTTAGGTCGATTGAACAGGTTGTAGAACTGACTTCGAAACTGCACGTATCGCTTTTCCGTCAGGTGGAAGTCTTTCAAGAGCGAAGTATCGAAGTTCGCAAACCCGGGCCCAGTTCCCGGCGACTTAGACGCGTTACCAAGTACGCCGTTCCCGGGGAACACGAAAGCGAGCGTGTTGAACCACTGCTGCACGAGCTGAGCGCGCGGGCGGTCGGTCGCGAGTTCCGGATCAGCCACCAGGTTTGAGCGTTGACCGGGGGAAAATGAATTGAGTCGATTTGTTTGCTCATAAACGGAATAGGGAGCGCCGGAACGTAGCTCGGCGATCATACCGAGGCTCCAGCCTCCGATGACAGCATCGAGGAGAGAGTTCTGGATTGCGAACCTCTTTCTTTTTCCGACCGGAAATTCGTACACAAAGCTCGCAGTTACTCGATGGCGTATGTCGTTGCCTGAGAGTCCCTTGTCAAGGTGGCGAGCGTAATAGCTTTGTTGGCCGCCGTTTGCAGCTGTCGCCAGTTCGCTGGGGGCCGCAATGTCGTCCAGAAACTTCGACCAGGTATACGTCGTGAGAAAATTCAATCCGCCCGAAAACCGTTTCTCGACTTTTATGTTCAATGCGTTGTAAGTGGAGTTGCCCCAGTCCGGCGATCGCCAAAGTACATTCCCATATTGTGGATATGGCCGAAGAACCTGATTTTGTGTAGCGCCCCGGAGCTGTGGCAGAACTTCATTGACGTTGACGGTACCTCCTCCGCCGATACGATGTCCCATATTGCCCAGATACTCGAGTTCGAGCAACATCGTTCCGGAGAGTTGGCGCTGTAAACTCGCGTTGAAGTGGTGAGCATACAGGTTCTGATGATCCTGGTCGATGAAGTCCGGGCTGAACACTGTCGGCTGACCGATGCGGACAGCCCCGAAGCCGGCGCCGGACCCAAAGCCGGGATTTGGAACACCAGAGCTTAGAATGAATGCCGGAGTGACGCCGTTGTCGGGCGAAGAGATAGCACGATTATCGCTGTAACTGGTGTTCATGGCACGCCCTAGGGAAGCATCATATTCCGGGCCGAAGACTAATCCGTAACCTCCTCGCAACACAAAAAGGTCGTGAGGAGCATTCCAGGCGAATCCAAAACGTGGGCCGATGTTGTTGATGTCCCAGTTATGTGCGTACTTCGAGACGCCGTTTTGTCCTGCGTAAGTGATAATGCCGGGCGTTCCGGAAACAGGGTTGATGGCGCTTGGATCGAAACCCGTTTGATAGTTTCTCGTTTCCCATCTCGGCGTATCGAGGTCATATCGGACCCCGATATTCAGAGTGAGACGGGAGGTTACCTTCCAGTCATCTTGGACGAATGCGCCGAGGTAATCCGTCCGTGTGATCGTATCGCCTGTGACAACATTCGCCGTGGTCACCCAGCCCAACTCGAGCGCCGCCAAGCCACTGCCCGTCAGAACGTTGTTAAAACCAAGTTGTCCGGATGCCGAGGTACCCCACGTATCACGGTTCGAACTTCGTCGCCATTCTCCGCCAAACTTAACGTTGTGTTTCCCTCGAAACCAGGTCATTGTTTCGTCGAGAGTGTGTGTGATCTGCGGCTTCAAGTAACGCCATTGATTGCTCCTGCCGAGAGAAGTCAGTCCGGTTACGTTTACTTCCGGCACTCCCGACGACGGGACGCCCGATAACCCGACCTGTCCTGCAACTCCGTAGCCCTCGAAAGACGGAAACTCGCCATTCCGATGGGAATACGTGTAACGCGCCTCATTGAAAAGCGTTGGTCCGAAAGTATGGAACCAACTCGGGCTGATATTGATCAGGTTGAAGTTTTGTGATTGAGCATTCGGGTCTTCGGCCCGGTTTGGTATGGCGTTGCCGGTCACCTGTGTCGACGGATACTCGATGAATCTTCCGCTGATCCGATCGCGGTCATTGAAGATATGGTCCACCTTGCCGAAATAGGTGTCACCGCTCACCCGATCCGATGTGTTGGCGATGTAATTGTTCGCGCCGGGACGCGCACCGGCAACGTTCGGCGCTGGATAGAGAGCGGCCAGCTTGGCGCCCACCGCATCAAGTCGCGAAGCCGGAATGATGTTGCCGGTGAACGGCAAACGAGTCAGGGGATCGATAACTGGCGTCGCTTGGTCAGAGAAATTTCCGGTAACCTGTTGGCGGGAAGGGTAGCTGTACACTCTCGTCTGTCCGTCGACTCTCCGGGTGCCTTCAAACGAGAACATGAAAAACGTTTTGTCTTTCCGAATCGGCCCATCGATTTCGGCGCCGTATACGTTGTAGCGGCGGGGTGCGACGGAAGGTGCGAAGAAGCTTCTGGCATCGAGTTCGCTGTTTCGAAAGTTCTCATAAACTGCGCCATGGAACTGATTGGTTCCGGACTTACTCGTGATCGAAAATACGCCGCCCGTGGAGTGGCCATACTCGGCGGAATATCCATTCACTTCCACCTTCATCTCCTGAGTTGCTTCCACCGGCGGATTGAACTCAGTTGTACGCGTGAGTAGCGCGTTCAGCGTGATATTGCCTCCGTCGAGCCGGTACTCGCCCGAGCGGCCCTGGCCGCCGGCTATGGAGAAATTGAGCTGTGGCTCGAAGGTCTCTTCGCTGATGAACGTAACACCGGGCAGAAGGCGAACCAGAGCTCCTGAGCGATCGCTTTCAAGCGGCATGTTTTGAATGAATGCCTGCTCGACAAGATGGCTTACGTCCGACGTTGCCGCTTGCACGAGAGGAGTCTCAGACGTCACGGTAAGCGTGTCTGAGGTGGCGCCAACCTCAAGCGTGAGATCCAGGCTGAGGACTTGGCCGGTGACGAGCGTCAGGTTTCGCGTGTAACGTCGAAAGCTGGGAGATTCCACGGTGAACGTGTAGTCGCCCGGACTCAAGAAAGATACTAAATAGATACCGCTGTTGTTGCTCTTGCCGTTTACGGTCGCGCTCGTTGCCGTGTTTACGAGCGTTACGACCGCGCCAGGGACAACGGCTCCGGTTTTGTCCGTAATGGTTCCGGTGATGCTGGCTGTGTTTTGTGCGGAAAGCGCGCAACCTCCGAGCACAATCAGCATCATGACTCGAAACATGGCAAGAAAAGAGCTACATCCTGATTGCTTGTTCAACATCGAAAGTCTCCCGTTCCTGATTGAAGATCAACGTCTGTTTCTGCCGACCGTGTCGGTGGGACCCGAAAACCCAGGTCCACCTGCGGCAACATATCCCTGGCTTGCGCCTGAAGCGCTTTGACTGACCCAGAAGGAATATAAGTTTGCATTCCGTAGGTGAAAACGGAGCGAGACAGGACGACCTTTTAAATGAGCCAGATCGTTCACGCCTCTCCAGGCCATTTGCTGACAAGTGCTATCGCTGCGAATCGATAAACAGTTTTGGCGCGTCAGCGCATCGATCGGATTTCCATTGGTCCCTAACACCTCGGCGGTGACCTCCCCGTTTTGAGCCTCAACGTTCACGAATAGATGTGTCCCTGTGAATCGAACCGGTACCGTCGTGAGGCTGGCAGGTTCCGGTCCCGCATCCATGGAAGCGAATCCGTCCCGCCGCAAGATCGCGAGCCCAGTGCTTCCGCCCGCATACATGTGCAGGCCCAACCGCGGAGAAATTCCGGAGAACGCTCCGAAGTAGAAGCGCAGTTCGTCGCCGCAGACAAGGCAAACGCCCCCGGCGCTGTGCAGGTATCCTCGATTCCAGGTTCCGGGCTTCCGCGAAGGTGCGAGAAAGGGCGTGCGATCCGGACGGATCCAATGGAGGCCGTCGCGGCTGAAACCGAGCATCAGTTCCGTGATTTTTGGAATTCCGGTCTTCTCTGAAATTTCGTTGGGAGGCCCTTCGAAGATGCCAAAAACGCCGAGCATCATATTCTCATACGCGACCGCGTCCAAGTTATACAGCTGCGTTTCGTAACCCAGAATCGGGTCCGGCGGATCTTCGTCGTCAGCTGAAGCAAGAAATTTCACATCGCTCTGAGTCCACTTTGCGCCACGGACAAAATCAGCACACTCGCGATAGCTCCTGATCCGGCCTCGTTTGTTTGTTGTCCTAATGGAATAAAACCAGGTCTTTCGGAACGGATTGTAGAAGAAGTTCGTGTTGTCGCCGCAAGGCCCCGTGGCCGACCGCTCGGCCCAATGGATTCCGTCGGGTGAAGTGAAGACGGTTCCGCCCTGCGAAACAGTCGGGCCATTGTAGAGTTCGCCGTAATGAAACAGATCCGCCTGTCGCTCCCGGAAGTAGACGAACAACTTGAAACGCTCGCGCGGATTATCGGTTGCCTGATCGAGCCAAACGCCTGCCCCGTCTCGCTGGAACGGATCCCTTCTGGGCAGGATCTGATTAGTGCCCGGCACGATGTCGAGATTCGGCCGGGTCCATGTGATCCCGTCCTCGCTATACGCGTAGGCAGTGCCCTCGAACCATCCGGCGTGATACCAGATCTTATACAGCTGATCCTTCGGATCGAAGAAGACTCCATCCTGAAACGGGCAAGCCACCGGACAATATCCACCATTCATTTCCAAGGGCGTCGTTGGCGAGAGAACCGGACTTGCTTCGTGAATGCGCGGTTTGTGGAATTTGCGACGGAGCGAAGTCTCGGCGATCAGGAAGTCGTCGACTAGCAGTTGCCGTCCGACGTCGACGCTGACCGGTTCTGCGCTGGCGCCTTGGCCGCTATGGCGTAGTAGTGCCGCTGTTCCAAGCGCTTTGGCGAATTGCCGTCGATTGGGATGGAACGGGTTCATATTACGTCCGATCCGCATTTGCCGGAGCTGATGACAAGGCTCATATCCTGTGGGCACAAACACGACCGGAAGGAGTAGCCGAGCTTGTGCATGGGTCTGGTATATCAGAGAACAGGGAATGCGTCAACAGCTACGGCTGAATTCGCGCGAAATGGCCCAGTCCGTGTGAGCAAGCTGGCATACCAGCATTGCGGACGGTCCGTCAACATGGGAGGATGGTCTTCGAACCTCAGTGCCCAGACTAGCCGCGAACGAAGCAAAAGCGTCTGGCGGACGAAAGCGCAGTCTTTCCGATCAGGCTTATCAGGCGATACGCGAGAGAATTCTTCACGGGGAGCTCACCGTAGGTACGGAGCTTTCACGTCGCAGCCTTGCGGACGAACTGCGGGTAAGCCCGATTCCTGTGATGGAAGCATTGCAGCGGCTGGAACACGACGGTCTGGTCGAGAGCCGCCCCAGGGTGGGCACCCGCGTTCGCATACCGACGGCCCAGGACATCTCGGACGAGTTCACTTTGCGCGAGGCGTTAGAAGTACATTCCGCGCGTATTTTCTCCCAGAGCTCCACCCCTGAGCGGCGCGAAGAACTGCGGCGCCTCGCGATGAATCTTGACGACTTGGACGCGCAAATCGAACGAACAGCGGACAGCGATCATCGGCGGCAGTTAATCCTGGCTGAGCACCGCCTGCATATGCGGCTCCATCTGCAAATTGCGATGTGTGCCGGTTGCAGGGCGCTGACGCGGGCAATCGAGGTGAATCAGACCGTGATTTTTAAATGGCTGCTCGACATGCTGCCCAGGCAGCGGCTGCCCGATCGATGGCACGAGACCTTGATTGCCGCGCTCGATGTGGACGATCCGGAAGCGGCAGAATCCGCCATGCGGGCGCATGTTCGCCACGGCCTCGCAAACGTGATGCGAACAATTGAACATCTTTCATAGGTACTTAAAGGGGCGAATACCTCAGGAGGGAATCCCGCGAACGGTCTGGCAAGCAAGCAACGAACCTCTAATCTGCAGGCCGGCCGTTACCTGCTCGCGTATCACGTCGTCGTCTCTCCGGAACCTATCCAATCGGTTGTGATAGGCTTTCATGCGACATCCTGGAGCCCAAAAAGAATTGCACATTACGCAACAGGAGGAATGCCTATGTTAAAGATCTTCCTTTCCGCCATCTGCCTCGTTTCCATAAACCCGCTCATCGTTCTTGCGGCCCCCAAAAGTTTTAAGCCTGATCACGTATTTGAATCAGTGTCCGGGATGCGCACCATCGGACAGGCCTCCTGGCAAGCGCGCCAGGGAGAGATTGTCGCAACGCCGCGCAACTCTTCGGGAGGCTGGCTGGTGCTTGACCGGAGCTACCAGGACATAGAGTTCTATACAGAGTTCAAATGTGCCGCTAAATGCGATGCCGGCGTCCTTTTGCGCGCAGAACCAACGAGCGACGGCGGGCTAAAGGGTGTGTATGTCTCCCTTAGTGACGGAGATGTGGACTCCTATGAACTCACGATCGGTCCTGACGGTAAAGAACTGAGCCGGAAACGGCTCGACCGCGCAACGGCCCAGTTCACACGATTTGCAACCAGCGCGCCCGCGAACGACGAAGCGAAGGTTCCGGGATTTGCGAAACCCGCTCCCACCCTCGCCGAAGAAAAGGAAGGGCCCGCAACACCCGTACCCCCCGCGGGCGCAGCGCCGGCTGGACGCGCAGGCCGGAACGGACCGCCTCCTCCCGCAGTTCATGACAACGAGTGGAACAATTTCGACGTGATTGTCGATATGGACATGGTGTGGATGAACGTGAACGGCAGGCGAGGCTCAAACGCGGAGACCACAGACCGCATGATGAGTTACGGCCCGATCGTGCTGCACGCCGGAGGCGCCGGCGAGGTTGAATTCAAGGATGTTTCCGCCAAAGACCTGAACCCGAAGACGGAACCGGACGAGAAGACTTCGTCTCACTTCCGAACCCAGCGTCTGAATGATTTCCTCTACTCCTGGGGGGCCGCCGCTGGTGATATCAATCACGACGGTGTTCTCGACGTCGTTGCGGGACCGTTCTACTGGCTCGGACCCAAATACACGGAAAGCCACGAGTTCACGGCGGCGCGAAGCTATGGGCCGGCAACCTTTCCCGACGGCCTGACGAATTTCACATACGATTTCAACGGGGACGGCTGGACCGACATCATTAGCGTTTATTCGCGCCCCATCTACCTCTACGTCAATCCAAAAGGCCAATCCCGACGGTGGGAGCGTTACAACGTCGTTCCTAACGCCATAGCGGAGATCGAGGTAATGCGCGATATCGATGGCGACGGGCGCCCTGAGATCCTGTTCGTTGGGCCAGGCGCGACCATGGCATACGCAAAGCCCGACCCCGCGAACCCGACGGCCGTGTGGAAGGTGCATACGGTGTCTGAGCCCGGCCTCGCTAATCCTCACGGGATGGGTGTGGGCGACATTAATGGCGACGGCCACATGGATATTGTGAACAGTCGCGGATGGTGGGAGCAGCCCGCCACCGGGCCTGGTGATGGCCTATGGAAGTATCACCCCGCGGACTTTGGCAGCGGTGGCGCCGAGATGGGAATCTATGACGTAAACGGCGACGGTAAGAACGATGTGGTCACAGCAATTGCCGCGCATGGAATGGGACTCGCCTGGTTTGAACAGAAACGCGATGCCCAGGGTCAGATCGAATTCGTGCGTCACCAGATTATGGGCGACTTCAGCACCAAGAATGCCGGTGACGTGACGTTCTCGGAACCGCACGCCGCCGCGTTCGCGGACCTCGACGGTGACGGCATCCCCGATATGGTTGTCGGAAAGCGCTTATACTCCCATCTGGAGAGCCATATCGATCCTGATCCGAACGGGCCGGCTGTTCTTTATTGGTATCGAACCGTGCGCAACCCGAAAGCGGAAGGTGGGGCGGAGTTTGTGCCTGAGTTGATCAACAACCGATCCGGAGTGGGCTCGCAGTTTGAGATCAAGGACCTCAATAACGACGGCGCCCCGGATATCATCATCTCTGATGTCAAAGGAACTTTTATTTTCTGGAACCAGATGCATTCCGGCCGGAACCACCGCGCCACTGAATGATGTCGCATAGAGGCGGAAAGAGAGGTCGTGAATATGCGCGGGTTCATTGCTCTCTTCGGCATCTTAGGTCTCACGGCGTCGGCTATAGGCCAACAGCGCCCTCCGACGCCCTACTACGACGACGCAAATAACGTTCCGGTCTCGCCAGAAGTGCACGCGGACCGATCCGTGACCTTTCGCCTTTTCGCTCCGAAGGCATCGGAAGTTGTTTTGATGGGGTCGCCCGGAATTCTCGAGGTGATCAAGGATCCCAAGCCTTTACAAAGGAATGAAAAAGGCGTCTGGAGCGTAACCGTCGATCCGCTTCCTCCCGGTTTCTACACGTACGGTTACGCCATTGACGGCGGAGTTCGGATGCCGGATCCTTCGAATCCCAATCTGGAGTTACGCCGGTGGGGAGCGACGAGCAGTTTTATTGTGCCCGGCCAGGAGAAGGCGGTCTTCGAAGAACGGAGTGTGCCGCATGGAACCGTCCACGTCGACTTCTACGATTCGAAGAACCTGGACACGCCTCGGATGTTCTATGTTTATACTCCGCCCGGCTACGAAACGAACGGGCAGAAATACCCAGTTCTGTACCTGCTGCATGGCAACGGGCAAATTGAAGCTTCATGGATATGGACAGGTCGAGCCAACGTCATCATGGACAATTTGCTCGCAGACGGCAAGATCAAGCCTATGATCGTGGTGATGCCCTATGGGCACATTCCGCGGGAGATCAAAACAGCGACTCCGGTTCCGGCTGGACCCGGTGACACGTTGACCATCGAAAAGGAATTGCTCACCGCCGTTAAGCCCGAAGTAGAAAGCAAGTATCGGGTGCTAACGGATCGGGAACACCGGGCAATTGGTGGTCTTTCGATGGGGGCCGCTCAATCCTTGTCCATTGGGTTGCACAACTTGGATTCCATCGCGTATGTCGCGGCGTTCAGCGGGGGCGGAAACAGAACCGAGTGGGAGAAAGCGGATCCGGCAGTCTTGAACCGCAAGCTAAAGGTGCTTTGGCTCGGATGCGGCTCCGATGATGCCGCGTTCAAATCGGCTAAAGGAATGGATGATCTCCTGACGGAGAAGAACATCAAGCACGTGTTCAATCCGTCAGGTGGAGCTCATAGCTGGCCTAACTGGCAGGTCTATCTCTCGAAGTACACGCCGTTGTTGTTCCGCGACTAACGATTACTTACTGCGTTACTTCCAGGCTCGCCCTTTGTCGAATGTCGTCGGATGCGCCGCCGACCATGATGTCGAACCGTCCGCGTTCGACCTTGAACTTTCGCCCTTCGGTATCCCAGAAGGCAAAACGTTCCGCCGGTAACTCCAATGTGAGCGTTTTCTTCTCGCCGGGTCCCAGGTGAATTCGTTCGAATGCCGCAAGCTGTTCTTTAGGCCGCTTGATTGCCGATTTCTCC
>JBJMGJ010000420.1:0-5046 GCA_045807965.1 Bryobacteraceae bacterium
GATTGCGCAGAACGCTGGCAAGCTAACTGCCTGACACGGATAGCCGACTGTCGACAGAGAGGAATCCTACGACTTAGCTGCGAGCCGCCACTCCACTGCGATCTTTGTGCTCGGGACCTAGCGGTAGTGGCCCCGCACGAATAGTCGCTATTCCCCTCGATCAGCGGATGGCAGCGGAAACTTTCGACATAATCCTGTTAAGCAATTTCGTCGTGGGGTTGCCAGCCGACGATACGCTTAGGTCTACGTCATGTATGGGTCGGCGTTCATGATCAACGTGACAAGGGAGGCGTCGAAGTTGGAGCGGAGTCCTCTTGCGTGCGCTAGAACCACTCGAAGGAGTCAATCAGAGGCAACCTTTCCGGGGCGGTGCACTGATGCTTGATCTAGCCAGGGGACCGGGCCGACTACCCCAAGCTGGACAGATCCATTTCCTGCAAAATGGCCTGGATCTGTGCGCGACCAATCCGCTCTGGCTCTCGGCGACCCGGCGGAAAGCGCACCATCCACAAGAGTGTACGGATCGGTTTACGCGCAACATCGACTGCAAATTACCTTCTACGAGAGAGACAATCCGTGAGTGGTCCAAAGAGGTTACGCGGGTAATCCGACTGTCAAAGGTCAAGTTGGACGTCGCCAGCGGGCCTCGTGCAGCAGATCAGCAGGTCGCCGGTGGCTGGTGGCTCCAATGGATCGGGCTCATAGTCGACATTTCCTCCGATCAACGCGCATTCGCAGGTATGGCATACGCCTGCACGGCATGCCCACTGTACGGGAACGTCGCAAGCTTCTGCGAGTTCCAGCAAGCTGGAAAAGCGCGAATCCCACGAAACCGTGAGCCCGCTTCGTATAAAGGAAACCTGTGGGCCGATGCCGCGATCGCCCGCAGGGGGGTGAGCTGCCGGGCGGGAGGGTCGGGCTATTCCAGGTGTGATCGGTGCTTCCGGCCCAAACACCTCCTCGTGAATTCGTGTGGAATGAGTGGCCCATATCGTCAACGCTCCGGTCAGTTGTTTAAGGAATGATGGTGGACCGCAGAGGTAAAAATCCGCATCGCGGGTTACACCGAGTCGATCGAGTAGCGGCGTGTCCACGTGTCCAACCGAGTCGTAGTCCAGACCGGATTTATCTTCTGGATCGGGCTTACTGTAAACGATATGGCTCCGGCCGTTCGCGAGCGTTTGCAAGAGCCCGCGTGACTCTTCTGCAAATGGGTGCTCCGCTCGGTTACGCGCTCCGTAAATCCACCAGACCTCACGACGTGACCGCGCAGAGGACAGCGCGTGCAGCATGGCAAGCACGGGGGTTGCACCGATGCCGGCACTAAGCAAAACGACCGGCCCATCTCCGGAGTCTAGTGTGAAACTTCCACGTGGCGCGCTGACCTCCAGGAGATTACCCACCTGAACATGGCTGTGGAGATACGAGCTAACAGCGCCGTTCGTCTCGCGTTTGACACTTACTCGATAATTCCTGGGGCCCGGCATCCCCGACATCGAGTAGTTTCGTAACAGTGTTGGGCCGTCAGCGCTTGTGCGCACACGCAGCACAAGAAACTGTCCAGCTAGCCCAGCAGGTAGGGAAGCTCCGTCGGGTTGTTCGAGGTATACCGAGACGACTTCAGCCGTCTCGCGCTCCAGTTGCGTCACGCGCATCGGTCGAAATCCTGGCCACGCTGGTGGCGGCCCAGCTGACGCCTTGAGCCCAGGATTCCCTACCTCCGAAGTTTTCTGCTCGGCAATCGCCCGTAGAGACGTTTTCCAGCCCTGGCTTAGGGCCGGCACGCGCAACGAGCGTTCTAGTTGTTCGCGCGACGGCTTTGGCAGATACAGCAGGGCGTCAACGGCTGCTATAGTGATGCGTTCGGGGCCATCCGCGACTTTTACGATTTCGTCTCCAGCGCCGACTTCACCTTCCTCCAGCACGCGAAAATAGAACCCAGGCCGGTGATGTGAAACAAGCAGAGCAGCCATGGCCGGCTCTGCCATTCTGATACCCACGCGATAGCATGTGACGCGCGGCTGAGTGACCTCGAAGAGGGCGTTTCCAATGCGGTAGCGGTCACCAATACAAACCTCATCATCGGGTAAACCATCCACTGTGAAATTCTCGCCAAACTGTCCGAACGAAAAATCGTTCCGGTGGAGCTGAGCCTCCCAGTAGCGATAAGCCTCCATTTGGTAAACCATCACCGCGCGGTGTTCGCCCCCATGCCCAGCGACATCTCCTTGTCCGTCGCCGTCCACATTCAGGCGACGCACTGCGGTCCTGCCGTGCACCGGCAGTTTCCAGATCCCCGTGTAGACTTTCTCGCCTCTCCATGCGATTTCGCGTGGAAGCCCCACGTTGATTGATACAACCTGTCCCATGACTCACCTTCCCGGAAGTCACCCTCGTCACGAGCGATTCCCGCCTGTTGGTCCGCAAACCTAATTCCAGACGTTCCTCTTTTTAGGTCTGAAAGTTACACGCGGCGAGAGCGGAAGGGTCAGCCTCGTGTCGGCCGGTTGAGTCGACCCGCGAACAGCGGAGTAGTACAGTCTTCAATCGTGCCTTTCGTTTCTGTGCCTTCGCAATGGTAATCGATTTGCGCCATGAACCGGCAGTGTCGCTGAACAAGACTCGGATGCCTAGTCTCTCACAGCACACGGAAAGAGGAGAAGCAAGGTGAAGATACTGATGGTGCTTACATCCCATGATCAATTGGGCAACACCGGCCGCAAGACTGGATTCTGGCTGGAAGAATTCGCTGCACCGTACTTTGTGTTTCGGGACGCCGGTGTCGATTTGACACTCGCCTCACCCAAGGGTGGTCAGCCCCCCATCGATCCGAAAAGTGATGTGCCGGAGAACCAGACGGCGGCAATGGCGCGCTTCAAGCAGGACTTATCGGCGCAGAAAGCGTTGTCCGAAACACGCAAGCTGCCGGACATGCGGTCGGAGGATTTCGACACCATATTCTACGTGGGCGGTCACGGCCCAATGTGGGATCTCGTCGACAATCCCGATTCCATCGCCTTGATCGAGTCCTTCTACAATTCCGGCAAGCCTGTCGCTGCTGTCTGTCATTCGCCCGGTGTTTTCCACCGTGTGCTGTATGAGGGCGAGCCTCTCGTCAAAGGCAAGCGTGTAACCGGTTTCACCAATGGTGAAGAAGCCGCAGTGAACTTGACCCACGTCGTCCCTTTCCTGGTTGAAGACGAGTTGAGGAGAATCGGCGGTTTGTATGAGAAAGCGGCCGATTGGGAGAGCTTCGCCATCGTTGATGGCCGCCTCATCACAGGACAGAACCCGGCGTCGTCGACCACCGCCGCAAAAGCATTGATGGAAGTGCTCGCGGCGGAGACCGCTGGAGTCGCCCGGTAGGGGCGGTCGAGATATCAATGAGAATTCGAAGCTGGAGCGCTGTCGCTCGAAGTTAGGAGATGGAAAGTGGAAAAACGAATGCTGATGGGAATGGCGTCTTTCGCCGTTCTCGCGGGTCTTGTCCTGGCGGCGCAAGACAAATACACCGTGAAGGTTCCGGATGGGCTCGCGTTCTCTGAATTCCAGGGATACGAACAGTGGCAGACCATTTCCGTAAGCCGCAACGAAAAGGCCGTCGCTGCCATCCTCGGAAATCCCGTCATGATCAGTGCTTATCAGGCCGGGATTCCTGCAAACGGGAAACCTGTCCCGGATGGCGCCAAGATGGCGAAAGTTCATTGGACGCCCAAGCAGAACGAGCTCTTCCCGGACGCGACAGTGCCGGACAAGCTTCAGAACGTGGATTTCATGCTGAAAGACAGCAAGAGATTTGCGGATAGCGGCGGTTGGGGATATGCCGTCTTTGAATACGACACCGCCTCCGACACTTTCAAACCGGGCACCTCGGCTAGTGTGCTGAGTGAGAAATACGTTTAGAAAATCGTGCGACTTTTCCGAGGATTAGATCGGCATCGGCTGTCCAAAGGAAGGGTTTTGGATTTTCGTTACGCCGGTCGAGATAGTCGAGCATGGCGTTTTCTAAAACACGAATCGCGGTATGACTGCCTCGACGGACGCAGCGCTCGGTGAGTTCTGCGAAGAGTCGTTCCACGAGGTTGAGCCAACTGGCGCTGGTAGGTGTGAAGTGGACGTGGTAGCGCGGATGCCGCGCGAACCAACTCTTGACTTTGGCGACCTTGTGCGTGCCGTAGTTGTCCATGACCAGATGCACGTCGAGCGCAGCGGGAAGGCTGGCATCGATCTCGTTGAGAAAGCGCAGGAATTCCTGATGCCGGTGACGCCGGTAGCAATTGCTAATCGTCACGCCGGAGGCAACATCCATGGCGGCAAACAAGGACGTCACTCCGTGGCGCTCGTAATCGTGCGACTGCCGGGCAGGAACGCCCGGCGCCAAGGGCAGGATCGGTTCGGTGCGATTCAGCGCCTGGACCTGACTCTTTTCATCGACGCACAGCACGATCGCGCGATCCGGCGGGTTTAGATACAGGCCCACAATGTCGCGCACTTTCTCCACAAACTGCGGATCTTTGGAAAACTTAAAGTTCTCCACCCGATGCGGTTGCAATCCGAACGTATGCCAGATGCGCACGATGGCATTCTGCGTGAGGCCGCTCTCTTCGGCCATGAGGCGCGTGCTCCAATGTGTACTGTTTGCCGGTTTCGACTCCAGGGTCTTCGTCACGACTTCTTCGACTTGCCGATCGCTGATTTTGCGCGGCGCGCCCACCCGCGGCTCATCGAGCAACCCATCCAACCCAAATTCCAGAAACCGCTTTCGCCACTTGCCGACGGTCGCTCCCGTTATGTGCCACCGGCGAGCCAACTCGGCGTTGCTCTTCCCTTCGCCACAACCGAGCACGATCCGAGCGCGTGTCGCCATGACTTGCGAGGACTTCGGCCGACGCGCGATCAGGCTCAATTTCTCGCGATCTTCCTCACTGATTTCTAGTTGTTTCTTGGGACGCCCGGTACGCATACCGAAGTAGGATGCTCATCCATTATTTATGTTGCGAACTTCTCGCTCAGAACACTAACGCCTGTGCAGACTTCGGGCGGTGC
>JBJMGJ010000421.1:0-3284 GCA_045807965.1 Bryobacteraceae bacterium
CCGGGTTTATGCGTCGGGCATTCGCAATCGATCGGGAATGCACCTTATCGCCAACGCCACTGTGGAACAAGGCTAAGAAAGACGACTTGAGTTGCCTCAAAACAGACCTTTCTCTGTGCGGTTCGCTGCCGCCCGTTTCTTAGGTGCGCTCTTTTTGGCCGTGGTGGCCTCCGCCTTCTTTTTCGCAGCCGGCTTCTTCCGTTGTACGCCGAGACCGCGCTCCAGTGTAGCTTCGAGCAACTTCTTCTCCGGAGGTGTCATGGTTCGATTGAAGTTGTCCGGACGGAGCGAAAACAACGCGTCCACCTCGGCCAGCCATTCGAAGGACGGTCGAGCCGGGTGATTCTCAATCTGACGCATCAGGTTCAACGCGGCTCCGAAATCAGGAATCGACCGATAACACTTCAGTGCCCGATCGCGATCGCCGAGTCGCATCCAAATCTCCGCAGCTTTCCCAAGCTGGTCCGTTTCTTCATAACACTCGGCGGCAAGCTTCGGGTTCGGCTCAGGCAAACGATCCAGGATTTTCAGGGCCTCAGCATGACGCCGACCCTTGATCAGAATCTGTACCGAGCGCTGCGCTAAGCGAACCTTGCGCGCCTCCGCATCGGGCAGCGCAAGTGCGTCAAAGAAGGGCGGAAGTATTCTCTGCACGACAATGGCGTTATCACCCGCTTCGATGTGACGATCAAGTTCGTCCAGCCAGAAACTCGCGCGAGGCGTAATCTCAACAATCAGCCAGGCGGGAAGTTGTTCGCGGGCTGCGGTTATGTCCTGAATAGCGGCCGCGATCTGGTTCAGCCGGTCCGGTCCGTGAGTCTGCTCAGCCGCGCCTATCGACTGAATAGCATTGGCCAGAAGGAATTGTCCGCCACCGCGCGCGGCCTCAGCTGACTGTTCATACAGATCCAACCGCCCCAGTTCAGGTGAGAGGCTTTTCCTTCGAAACCCGAGCTGGAAAGCTACCTCTGCCAGCATGAGGTAAGTAGCGTCCCGCGCCGCTCGATCGGTGACGCTGTTCAGGTCGCCGGGACGACCGAGGAGGCCTACGGCCTGCTGAGCGCGCGACCATGCCAGGTCCGGCTTTACCGAAACCAGCTGACGCGCATCTTTCTGACAGCGCTGAAGCCGGTCCTCGACATCCAGTTCGTCTTCCTCGAGGCAGGTCCGTAACGCCTCCGCCGTTATCGGATGCAGTGCAACCTCGGCGGGCGGCCGAAGGAGTCGCGCTACCTCTTTCACGGTTGCCGCTTCAGGCGCGATGTCCACCCAGAGCAGACGCTCCGTGGGCCTCGAAAGCGCCACCCTGAGTTGATCGATAGCAAGACGGCGGGTCAGGATGTCCGTGGTTCCTGAAGCTTCAGCACTTACGATGTGCTGTAGCAGGGAGCCTCCATTGAGCACGCACACCGAATGGAAGTCCAACCCTTTGGCTTCGCCCGGCGAGAGCACGAAAGGGAGGATTTCGCCAGGCAGGTTTTTCTTGTCGAAGGCTATCAGCGCAAGCCCTTCGCGCGTGCTGAGCGAATTCAGCAGCGCTGACGCTTCAGCTCGCGGCACGGCAGCGTAGAGAATCTGGTCCGGTCCGTCGTCGTCGATTTCGGCGTATCCAGTTCCGGAAGGACGGTCCTGCTGTTGTAGGTAGTCGTACAGGTCCCAGACCCGATTCACTACATCTGCTATGCGGCGGGGACTTCGAAGATTTACCGTCAGCTTGAATTCCTGCGCCTGGCCAACCATGGAATGCAGCATGTCGTTCAGCCAAGCCCATTCGAAGTCCGTAGGCCGAACCGTCTGGGCCTCATCTCCCGCCAGCAGTAGCAAGGCGTTGCTGCGACCAGGGCCCAAGTGCCGCGCAAGCGCCACTACGACGAACGCTTCCACAGGCGTTAGATCCTGAATCTCATCGACAGCTATGCAGCCGTAATGGAGAAAGCTGGATTCGATCTGCCGCGATCCGGAGCTGAGTGCGCCCGCTGCACGCCACGCCAGAGCGAGCTCAGGAAAGTAGCGGTCTGCAAGAGGAGCATCGGACATACGTTCGAGCCGCCGTGCGGCTTCCAGAACGCTGTCGGCTGCCCGTCCCAGATACCGGCTACGCTGAGCCCGGTATGCGCTTTCGGGGAGCCGGACGCGCTCAGCTTTCGGAAAGCGCCCGGCAACCTGAGGCACGGCCGCGCCTACCAGGTGCGCGTGCATCTCCTCATACAGCGCGTCGATGTTGCTGGACCACACGCCAAGCGATCGCTGATGATTGAAAAGATCGCGCCGGAACTGGGCGCGTGGTTCAGCGCTCTCGACCTGCTCTGTTTGGCCGCCCAACAGCTGCGATATGAATGCCGGATATGTGAGGACTGTGAACGTTCGCGTCTTCGAACAAAACCTATCGAAGTAGTCGCGTGCCAGTGCGGCCAGATCCTGTGAAAAGGTCAGGTATAAGACGCGATCGGCTTGCGATGAGTCTGCGGCATGAAGCAGCGCGGTGGTTTTGCCCGAACCCGGATAGCCTTTGAGGATTCTCGCGGCGCCGCGCGCCCGTGCGAAACGCGCCTGGGGCGAAGTCCACGGTTCTGGAGCGTATTCGGTACTGCGCAGATCGGGCACGGTAAGCAGCAGATAATCGTTCGACGAATCACCCGGATTAAGCGGGGCATGATCGTCGTGATGCCGTATATCTCGCAAAAAGATGGCCTCGGACTCGGATTCGAATCCGGCATCTTTGAGTGGCGCCGCAGTCGCCGGGGCCCACCATGCATAAAAATGCGAACCCGAACTGCCTCCCAACCGTGAACGCCGCCATCCGCGATTCACGCCGTTCGTAGCTTTGTACTGCAGCCGGCTGATATCAACCGCCATTCGCCGCAGGATGAGTGCGGCACGTTTTCCGAGCGGCTCATTCCGCCGCTCAGCGAGCTTGTCGAGGAACTCCTGGTGGCAGTAGACGGGACGGGGCGGACGCGCGGTCCGGAAATCTTGCTCGAAAAGAACCGGGTGACTCAACGGGTTATTCTAACGCCGCGGAGATGTGCACGGACAACTGTTCGCATTATTTGTGACGGGCGGAATGATGAAGACCTCCAGTTTCAATTCGGCAAACACATGTCCGCCTCTTGAGGCTACGGTCTGTCCCCGGGTCGCGCTCCGACGGTGACGTTCGGCCTAGCGATTCCGAGCGCTTTTACCGACACGATCGCTCCACACTGGGGCTTGCTCTATCCCGGAGGTGGCTTCGCAGCCGCGTATGGATTCAGTGAAAAGCGAATTCTTCTTAAATGTCGGCGGCG
>JBJMGJ010000422.1:0-11723 GCA_045807965.1 Bryobacteraceae bacterium
CACAAACGCAGTCGATCGAAGCTCCAGGCTGTGGCCCAGCCGATCAGCGGTCGAAATGCCAATGCGTCAAGAAGCGTTCCAATAGCACCAAAGCGAGTGTCGTAGTCGTACCACGTCAGGAAGCGAACGCGTTCATCCACCGGAACATATTGCCAGTATCCAGTGCCTTTTACAATGAGCGACTTCGGATCGCTCGACCAGAATGACAGGGCAGATATCCGACTGCCGGTCGAATCCGCGCGTGTCCCGGTACTCTCTCCTTCGCCATCGATGCTCACGCCGAAGCCGATCCGTGTGGAGTAGAGAAACCGTTGAGGCTCCGCCTCGGAACGTCTCGGCAAATACTCGATCTGTGTGAAGCGCAAGTCCCACTGTTCATGAAGTTCGGGAGTCTGAGTACGACGCCAGATCTCGTGGATAGTTGAGCGTATGCAAACCTCAACATATATACCAGTGTCGGCTGCCACGAAAGAACGATAGCATCCCCCTTGCTTTAGTGAACAACGTCTAATCCTTGGGTTTGCGAGCCAGCGGCGGGTTCACTGAAGAGGCGCTTTCCCATCAGGTAAATCGCCGCGGCAACAAATGCAGTGGCCGAAAACAAGCTGATCACGGCAGAAGCACCTAGCAGACCAACACCTGTGGAGGCGAGCGCTCCGATCAACATCTGGATAAAACCGAGAAGGGCGGCCGCGCTGCCCGCGTTTCGCGAGAACGGCGCGAGAGCCTGGGCGGCTGCGTTGGGATAAGTCAGGCCGAGGGAGGAAAGGGTAACGAAGAACAGCAGCAAATAGGCCGCCATTCCATACCACTGCTGTCGCACTCCGATGAAGAAGATGAGCCCCGCGCAGACTTGGACCGCCAGCGCGACGGAGAAGATTCGTTTACTCGTGAACCGCTTAAGAAGCGCGATATTCACCTGACTGCCAAGGATGAAGCCCATTGTGAGAAGGGCGAAGATGCCACCGAAAGCTCTTCCGCTTACCTGAAACCCATTCATAAAAATCAGGGGAGAGCCGGCGACGTAAATAAATAGGCCCGCAATCGAGAATGCACCCGAAAACGCGTAAATGCAGAATTGCGGCGTCGTGAGGATTTGCAGGAAGCTCGGAATTATGTCGCGCAGCTTTAGGGAAACGCCGCGGTCCGGACCGTGGGATTCAGGAAGACAGAAGCCGACTACCAGCAGGGTTGCCAAGGTAAAGCAAGTAAGGGCAACAAAGATCCACTGCCAGCCGAGCCACTGCAAAAACACACTCCCCATGCTGGGTGCAAGGAGAGGCGAGACTCCGATCACCAGAAACAGGAGAGATAAGATCCTGGCGCTTTCCGACACCGGGAAGAAATCACGAACCATGGCAAGCGCCGCAACCTGGGCCACGCACCCGCCGAGCGCCTGGACAAAACGTAGCGCAATCAGCATGCGCAGATTCACGGCCTGAGTACAGAGCAAGGAGGCAACGATGTAGAGGGCAAGGCCAAAGTAGATCGGCCGTTTGCGCCCGAAGCGGTCGAGTAGAGGCCCGTATACGATTTGCCCGAGGCCAAAGCCAATGAAGTAAGTGGAGAGCGAGAGGGATACGGCGGAAGTAGAAGCACCAAAGGCGGCTGCGATCCGGTCGAAGGCCGGCAGATACATGTCTACCGAGAACGGAGTAATAAGACTCAAAGCGCCGAGCATCAGAATGATGAATCGCGTTCGAGCTTTCGTGACGGGTTGTATCCAAACGCCGCCCTCAGAAGGGATGGCTTGGTCTCCGGGTTCTTCGGCCGCAGTGGGAGCATCGAGGACGGCCGAGCTACTGGTGGACTCGCCTCCGGCTTCATCGGGGCACTGGGCGAGGCATCCTAAGTAGTACTGCTTCGTAAGCATGATCCGAAGATATCCCGGGAGGCCGCGGGTGTCCAAAGAGACGGGGGCGATTCTACCGGATCTCGACTCTATAGGCCATCTTTCAGCAATTGGAGAACCCCCCGAGCCACAGTAACGAACTTCAATACCGTGTTCGGGTCCGTCGCTTCAGGTGCGTTCCAATTGTTGATCATGCTGAAGTAGACCCAACGGTCATTGAAGAACATCGCTCCCGGCAGGCAAAGCGAATGGTACCCAGTCACGTCAATGCTCCCGGCCTTCGCAAACCCTGTGACCCCGAGTGGAAAAGGAATGCTCGTAATTGCATCCGCGAGTGTAAGGATTCTCCTGAATTCGGAGAGCGTCTGTCCGTATTGGAAGAACTCGCCCTGTAGTGAGCGCGAGTAGAAGGACACGAGATCATCGCAGGAGGAAGCAAGAGTCTCGACATTATTCAGTGGAGAGTTCACAATCGGCGCATCGTCCGGCAATGAGACCAGTTGCTGCCAGCTGAAGGTCTTGTAGTCAGGCGCGCCGAACAGATATGCGGTGAAGACGCGTGTGCTGTCCGGAATGGCGCTATTCGTCAGACCAGCAGATTCCAGAAACCTCTCGACATTCCGCCTGCCCGTCTGCGCTATTTCCATATCTGTCGCAGTGTTGTCACTGTGTATGATCATGGCTTCCATCGCGGTGCGCTCGGTGACCAGGCCGGAAAGGTTCGGCGGGTTCATCGTTCTGCTGTCGATGCTCCAAACGCTCGCATCCAATCTCAGCTGATTCTGAGAGATCATACTGACGACATCTGGCGAGTCAAGTTGCCGCAGCCGCTCGCACAAGACGAATGCCTTAATAGCGCTGCCAACAAAGAGACGCTCCGAAGCGTTGTACTCGACCAGAAGTTCACGCGCGGCAGTGGTAGCAGGCGCCCAGACTTTCAGTGCCGTTGAACCCGGCGCCGTCCCGAACAAATTCAGAATCTCCGAACTAAGCCGCTCGTACGCCCTACCCGCAGCTTTCACAGAATTCAGTTTTTGGGCTTCGGATCGAAGCGGGACAAGTGCGCCGGTGGCACCAGCGGCTTCCAAGAAATTACGTCGCGAGTCAGACAACGTTGGTAAGCGCTCCTTCACTTAAAATGACGAATTCTCGGTGTTTTACCGAGGTGAGAAGTATACAACACCGTCATGGTAATAAGTATCGAGAGTACGACCTTGTGGAACACCTAGTACTCAGGTCATTAAGCAGAAACAGACGTTGCAAAACGGGTGTTCCTGCTGCGGGCCGAGCAATGGACCGTGTGTTATTCAGGTTCGCTCACAAGCCTTGAGTCATAGAATCTCATCGACTTATGGGGTGCTTTCCGTCATACTGGCGGGACAAGCAAACGCCAACTATGCTAACTCGTACGAAAATTACTTTGGCCCTGATGGCTGCTTCCCTTACGGCGTGCGGAGCACCACCTGATGAAGCATCCCGTAAAGAGCTGTATCAACTCAACAGGGCGATCCGCGAAATCGACCCGTTTGTCCGCAATGGCATGCAGAAGATCGGCGTACCAGGGGTGGCCGTTGCCGTCGTGTACCGGGATAGAGTCGTGTACCTGGAAGGGTTTGGGGTTCGCAAAGCAGGGGCGGCGGAAGCAGTCGACCAAGATACTGTGTTTCAGCTCGCATCGGTATCGAAGCCCGTCGCATCGACCATCGTTGCCTCACTGGTCGGTGACCGGAAAGTAAGTTGGGATGATAGGATTGCGGATCTCGATCCCGGCTTTCGCTTGTCTGATGCCAGCGTAACTCAGCAACTTACAATTCGGGACTTGCTTTCGCATCGGAGCGGGCTGCCTACTTCTGCCGGAGACGCACTGGAAGATCTCGGATTCACACGGCCAGTCATTCTGCATCAGATGAGGCTACTGCCGCTGCCCGGCCAGTTCCGACGGACTTATGCGTACAGCAACTTTGGTTATACCGAAGGGGCAGTTGCCGCCGCTAAGACGACGGGACTCCAGTGGGAAGATCTGGCATCTACCAAGTTGTTCCAGCCACTTGGCATGACGTCAGCCAGCTATCGATATTCGGATTACGAGGCCAAATCGAATAAAGCATCCATTCACGTGATCATCGACGGTAAGCCGGTGGCGCGGTACCATCGGGACCCGGATGCCGAGGCACCGGCCGGCTCCGCCAGTGCGTCGGTCCGCGATTTGGCACAATGGCTGCGATTGCAGCTCTCCGGCGGCGTTTGGAATGGGCAGACCATCGTCGAACCGGCTGCGTTGAACGAGACTCACACCGGACAGATCCGGACCGGCACCAATCAGATCACAGGAAAGCCGACGTATTACGGACTGGGATGGGATGTCGGCGGGGACGCCGCGGGCAACGTCATCCTCGGACATAGCGGTGCTTTCTTTTTAGGGACTGGCACAACCGTGAGATTCTCACCGTCGCAACAATTAGGGATTATTGTGCTGACCAATGCGCAGCCAACGGGGTTTGCTGAAGCGACCGCCTATACCTTCTTCGATAACTTCAACAACGGTCACGCCTCACGCGACTGGCTGACACTCTTCAACGGCGTTTTCAACCAGATGATCGAGAAAAGCAATAATGAGACTCAAGATTATTCCAAGCTAAATCCGCCTTCTTCCCCGGCGCCAAGCAGACCTCTCAGCGCCTATGTTGGAACATATTCGAACGAATACTATGGGCGGATCGAAGTCACGGAACAGGGCGGGTCATTATGGATGCGTTTTCCCGACGATGGCAGGCTATACAGTCTGACGCATTGGGATGCGGATACGTTCACTTATCGGTTTGAAGCCGAGCAAGGCATCGGCACACGAGGTGTGTTGTTCAATCTGTCCGGCCCAGCCATCATGAAGGTGGACAATCTGGCGCTCGAAGGAAACGGCGAGTTTGCGCGGATCAGCCAGTGATCTCGACCACCGTTGAAACCAGCCAGGTTTCGTACGAACCCTTTCCCTTCACCTGAATTAAACCTCGCGACTGGAACGTATAATCGCCCTCGAGCTTTTCATAGATGGCGCGAGTCACCTGAATGGCCCCCGGAACGCCTGTCGATTCCATGCGGCTTGCCATATTGACTGTATCGCCCCAAAGGTCATAGATGAACTTGCTGGTCCCGATGACTCCTGCCGCAACGGGTCCGGCATTGATTCCGATGCGAATTGCCAATGGAATTCCCACCTGAGTCCCGTAGTGTTCAACGGCTTCGAGCATCTCTAACGCCATATCGACCATGCGTTTCGAATGATTGCGTTCCGGGTTCGGTAATCCGGCTACGGCCATATAGGCATCGCCGATGGTCTTGATTTTCTCGATGCCGTGCTTCGAGGCGATCGCGTCGAAGCGAGTGAACAAGCCATTCAATAAGGCGACAATCTCGGTTGGTTCGCGGTTCTGAGACATGGTGGTGAATCCCACGATGTCAGCAAATAGAACGGTGACCTCCGAATAGTGATCCGCAATGGTGGTCTCGCCGCTCTTGAGGCGGTCCGCGATCGGGCCGGGAAGAATATTCAGGAGCAGGTTTTCGTTCTCGTTATTCTTGTCCGCTATCGTCTGGATGTCCTTTTCAATGTTCGCCGCCATCTTGTTAAATGTGGACGACAGAATTCCCAATTCGTCGTTTGAGAAAACTTCGACGCGCGCCGTCAGGTCGCCCGTGCCCATGCGCTGTGCCGCCACAGCGAGGCTGCTAATCGGCTTCGACAATCGGTTTGTTACCAGCAGCGCCGCGGCGATCGCTCCCAGGATCGTCAGCAGGCCCCAAAGCATCATCTCGCCCTCCAACACTCTGACCGGGCGCATCGCCTCGTTCACGTTAAGGCGGGCCAGCAGCATCCAGCGGAGGCCAGAAGTCCCTAGCGGCATGAACGAGACAAACGTGCGGTCGCCGAACAAGTCTGATTCGATGACGGTGCCTTCTCTCCCCTCAAGTCCGTTCTCGACGGCGCCGGATGAGAGACTTGCAACCAGAATTGTAGTCCCGTATTCCTTCAAGCGGCGGATTTCTTTCTCTGGGACTCCGCGGAATCGTAGCTGCTGCAAGACGTCGTCCGGATGCTCTATGAACTTTCGGGCAGTGGAGCGCAGTAAGTGGTCTGAACCGACAATCTGCAGGTCTCCTGTCTCGCCCAAGCCATCGTCCCTCCAACCGCGATTTCCGGAAATCGCCCGATCGATTTCAGATGTGGTAATTCGCAGGGCAAACACGCCCACTCTGGTCGGTCCATCAAAAATAGGGGTCGCGATGAAGGCCGTCGCCTTTCCCCTCGCGGGTTCATACCGAGTGAAATCCGCTAAGAAGACCGCATCGCGTTCGTCACTGGTACTGGCTTGCTTTACGATATGTGCCAACGGCGTATCGCGGTAGGGCCCGGACTTCAAGCTTGTTCCAAAATCGGGATTCTTAGCAACCGAATAGACGATCTGTAAATTGGTCAGCTCGATTAAAAGCAGATCGTCATAACCGAATTGGCTCGCCAACTTCCGAATGGGCACATCGTATTTGGCGTGCACCCGCGTGTAGATGTCTTGATGCGGCGGCAGTTCTGCTTCAGAGCCGCTGTCAGCGCCCGCCTGCGGAAGTACGTATCGGTCTTGCAGCAGATAGGCCGTGTCAGTCTGGGGAAGATAATCCGACTGCGGTTTAGGCAGTGACATATATCTCTGGACTTCGGGCAGGAAGATTTCCTTGTAGAATCGCAGCACTTTGGCGCGATGACTTGGGCCGGTGATCTCCTTGATCTGAGCGTACGCAGTGCTGAATTCCCGCATGCCCTCGACGAACATGCGATCGTCGCTAAGCGAATCACAGTCGTGGGTAACTCGCTCGAAGTAGCTTTTCACGGCATAGGCCCGGCTACGACGAATGCCCGCCAGTTGTCGAATGACCACATCACGCAGGCTTGTTCTGGCACTTCGGTACGCGAGCAGCGAACAAACGATGACCGCGACGGAGCTCAAAGCGATCATCGTGAACAGGAGTCGATAACGAATGCTCATGGGCTGCGAAAGTGCCGAAAAGATCTTCTCACAGCTCGGCGGCGGGACGGGCTACTGAGGGCGGCCCGAAAGTCAAACGGGCACCGCTGGGCTCGACTTGAATTGCTGATTGCACGTACTCTACTGCCGACGATTATCGCGCTGGCATAAGCTGCCGAAGAAGCAACTCGCCTTCCTTTTCAGCTCGCATGGGAGGCGTGGCGTCATTGGCGCACTTTCCCGTCGCTCGGATTGATCCCGAATGGGACATCAACCCGGGTGTTTGTTTGACCGGCGTTTTCTGCTATGCCAGAGCTTTGCCGTAGAGCACGAGTAAGCGGCTCCAGGCTTTCTCGGCTTGGGGCTCGTTGTACACCTTTGAGTCCGGCGGGCACCAGCCATGGGCGGCGTTCGCATAGACTTCGATCTCGGCGGGCACGTTGGCCTGTGCGAAAGTCTCTTTCATGATGTCCTTATCTTTTGGAGAGCGGGCATCATCGTTCGAGGCGATCGCGATGAGAAACTGCGCTTTCGTTTTTGCCGCTTGCAGGTGCGGACTGTTGGGCTGATCGGTCACGAGTCCACCTCCGTGAAAGGTCGCGACGGCGCCGACACGGTCGGGCACAGCGGCAGCCGTCCGAAACGCAAACGGCCCCCCCATGCAGTAGCCTTGCGTACCCACTTTGCGGTTCTTCGCCACCGAGGGCTGCCCGTCGAGCCAAGCAACGAAGGCCTTCGCATCCGTCATCTGCGTTCCTTCGTTCAAACTCTGAGCGAGGGGACGGAGTTGGTCGATACCTGTGGCAGAGCCAGCGTCTGCGGTCGGCGCTTTCTTTGATCGATAAAAAGGATTCACCACCAGCACCGAATACCCGGATTGCGCCAGACGCTTGCCCATCTGACGGAAGGCGGGACGGAGACCGAAGATGTCAGGCCACATCAGGACGCCCGGAGCAGTGCCGCTCGACGGGTGCACGAAGTAACAATCGGCCACACCGTCCGGGGTCTTCACATTCACGTCCGATTCGACGACATCGGCCGCGTTCGCGACTTCCGGCAGCATCATCGCAACACCCGCTCCCAACAACATTCCGAACTGTTTCCTTGTTACAAGGCCGAGGCGTTCGAATTCTTCTCGATCCTTCTCGAAATGTTCCTGGTCACACATTTTGGTTATCCTCCGAGGTTCTCGTGGAACTCCGCGCGATCACGAGCGGGTACCGGGTTATCTTACTACTGCCGAGCGCACCGGCCATGATGCAACATCAAAGCACCAGAAAAGAAAAGGTCGATCCCCACAGGTATCGCTGCACGGATTGACCGAGAGTGCGGATCGATTATAGTTGGCCGTTATTGCCCAACGCCCACAGAGACGTTGAGGTTCAGGGTGTTGATTAAGGACAGTCCGGCACTGGTCGCAGACACAACGATAAAGCCAGCTTCACCCGGGTCGTATGCCGCGGAAAAGAAGGAGTTCGTGCAGGTCGATATGGTTCCCGTCGCCAGGATACCCGTTAACAACGCACTGCACGATGCTCCCGGAACAGGCGCTGAGGTTCCCCCCGAATACTTATACAGTTGAGCAGTCGTGGTGACCGTGGTTCCAATGAGGGCCATTGCCGTCTTCCAGGTAAAGATGGCGCTGATCTTGGTGAACGTGACAGGTATGGGCAAAACCTGCATGACGCCCGCGGAAGTGCTGTTGTCACCCAAGGTAAAAGCGTTACCGTCGAGCGTGCCTTGAATCGGAGTGGTGGGAAAGCCGGACAAAGGCAAAGCCGTGCCCCGGCAGTCCGCCGGCGATGGTCGTAATGGTTGCATAGTTGGAAGCGCCACTGCCAACGCCAGAGAGCAAGAGACTGGAGGCGTTAAGGCCCGCCTGGCCAGCGGGTCCGGTGAGTCCCACCGGGCCTTGCGGACCCGTGGGTCCAATTGGTCCCTGAGGACCCGTGAATCCCATCGGCCCGGCGGGCCCTATTGCTCCGGCCGGTCCGGAAGCTCCGTTGAAGGAAGCGGAGATGGATGGGTTGCTGCATGTCAATGCGGTCTCTGGAGCAACGATGCCGGTAAGGGACGGCGAGAACGAGCAAATCGCTCCCGGAACCGGTGCAGTACTTCCGTTCGAGTATCGATACAGTTGGGCACTCGGAGTCACCGTTGTTCCGATAAGCGTGATGGCCGACTTAGTGGTCATAGTTCCCGTCATGGAAGTGAGCGTCAGAGCGGAAGGAAGGACCTACATAATTCCACCCCTGGGTGCTCGAATCGGAGAAATTGAAGACTGCGCCAGCAAACGAACCCGAGACTGGGGTAGACACAAAGCCCGATAACGGCAACGCCGAAACCTGAGCGGGCACGCCCGCGTTCGAAGTAAGAACAGCGTAATTGGGCGCCGCTCCCGATCCCCGAGAGCATAAAGCTTTGACCGGTTCCGTCCGTGCCCGCAGGTCCGGTTGCTCGGGTGGGACCCTGCGGGCCAGCGATTCCCGCGGGGCCTTGAGCGCCAAGAAGACCAATTGGGCCTTGCGGACCCATAGAACCGGTAGCGCCGATTAGACCTGTCGGGCCGGCGATTCTATCAGGGCCGATGGGACCGGCTAATCCAGTCAGGCCGATCGGGCCGGCAGGACCAACGGCACCAGGCAGACCCGTGAAATCTTGTGAGGCCGACAGGCCCAACCGCACCCATGAGGCCCGGTAGACCTTGGGGTCCAGCAGGACCAGGGTCGCCGGCGAAACCAGCGGGGCCGGCGTTCGCAAGGTCAGCGTAATAGCCTGTGACGTCGATGATTAAATCGGTGTTGGCTGTGGCGTACACGGAAATGGCGCCATTGTCGCCCGCCGCAACAGTCGCGCTGTTTGCGACCACATCGCCGGACCACGAATTCAAAGTGGAGACAAACGGTTGCGGAAGCCCAGCAGGCCAAACCGTCAGGTAGGCGAGTGAAGATGTTAAAGGAACGGCCGTGATGTTGAGAGCGTAAGCACGAACTCCGGACGGGATGCCGGAGCAATTCGGACTCGACTTAATGACGAAGTCACGTTTGACTTCGCCAACCAGGCTGGGTGAGCCGAAATCGCCAAGAGTGCTCAGTCTGGTATCAACGGCTCGGCAGGGTGAGACCGAAACGAAGGAACCGCGAGCCGGCGTATAGCCCCAAGCGGGGGGAATAAACACTCCGAGATGCCCTAGCAGGCACGCGGAAACAAACACAGATCGGGTTATTGCTGCGGAACATTTCACCAATTCTTCCCTTGCGGGTATCGAGGCGGCGAGGAACGTAGCGGTCGGGATCAGAGATGGCTCCACTCACGTAACAGTGAGCGCCACCGGAGGTCAGGAGAAGCGAGATTGAGCATTACGACGGGCGGGATTGCCGGACGCAGACTAGCGGCTGGATTCTATAAAAAAGACGTTTTATCAACTATCCCAAATAGATAAGTACACAAAGTAATTTGTATTCAACGCTAAATGATCGTTTAGTTCCAATTTATTTTACGGGCTGCTTCAAGCATGACGAGAGGAGGAAAATAATCGGGAAGGCTGCTGTTTCCGCGAGGCCCGACGCCCTGGCGAACAAACGGACGAAGCAGAAGCCCTCTTTTTCGTGATATTGTGAACGGCACTATTCCGCAGTAATGCGGAACAATTTCAACACCCAAAGGGGGCGTACTTCGTGCATCATTCAGCTTACAAAGTGGTGCTGCTCGCGGCGGTCGTCGTATCGACCGCTTCGGCCACCGTGGTCACAGGGACAGTTACTCTCAACGGAAGTGCAATTCAATACCAGGCGTTCAACGGGACCAGCGCTGCGGACCTTACGCAGTTTCTGGCGGGGGCAACGCTGATCAACTTTGACAACATCTCCGGCATTACTCCTCTTACCGTCACTGCTTATACGAACGGAACCGCAACAAGCGCAGCGAATCTGACTAATCCTACTCAGTCAGTAAGTGGAGCGTTTCTGTCAGCTGGAGGCCAGACTCCGGGCAATCCGGCTAATGGTGGTACGCCGGCCGCGATCATCAATGTGAGCTCACTCAATGGCGCACATTCGGGAACGGACGTTCTCGCACCAACAGCGCAGGGCGATCCCGCCATGCCTCTCGCCTTCAACGGCTTCATCTCGATCAATTTCGCAAACGATCAACCGATCTCGCGATTTGGATGGTGGACGAATCCGCAGGGCGGCAATGTTACCTTCGCACCGCATATCAACACATTCGACTCGAGCAATATGCTGGTTGACCTATCGACCGGGATCACGTTCACAGCAGCGCCGGGACAATTCGTCGCATTTGCGTTCAGCTCGAGTGTCATCAAGGAAGTCGAACTGTTCCAAACGGGACCGATGACGGTGGACGACTTTACGTTTGCGCGCGACAACGCCCTGCCCTTCGGCGCGACGTCTACAGTGCCGGAGCCAGGTCCGGCGTACTTGCTGCTCGCGGCGGGCGTTGTTTTCGGCGCCATTCGCAAAGCAGCTACAAAGCGGAAGCATCCGGGTATCTGAACTGGTGGCCAGGGTTGGGGGATTTCAATCCGGCAGTTTGTAGGCCAGGAACTCTGCAGGATAGCTGGGCCCCTCAACGGCGCGGAGCAATAACCGGCGACCACCGCACCGACACTTAGCAACCGTCTCATTTGAGTGTTGTGGCTTACCTCTTTACGAACTGAACAAGTTTATGCCATCCGGTACTTCATGACATGGTCGAGCTTCGTTGAGGTGAGAAGAGTGCTTTCGTCAGTTCGCGGATGGTGAGAGATCTCTCGAGTGGGGGGTAGCTATCGCCAAACTGCGTCATCGGTTTCGCTCGCCAGCCCATAGCTACTTTCCATTGCAAAAGTGAGGGTTCTA
>JBJMGJ010000423.1:0-8636 GCA_045807965.1 Bryobacteraceae bacterium
CTAAGCTGCACGCACGTGGACCGAAGACTTACTTTGTAATCGCGTAATAAGCATTTGGCCTCACCGTGACTTTCATTCGATTCTGATCAATTTGGATGTATAAGCGGCTTCTCGTGGGTGTGAGTTTTCGGCGCGCATAGATCGGTGTAACGGCCGTACGTTTACTTTCCGAATTGCGAGCGGATCGTCCTCTACTCGGTAGTTGACCTCGGTAGCGAAGATCATCGGTACTCACGCCTTCGGCGTGAACTCATGTAATTCAAACGATGCGCGTACCACCGCCCGCATCTCTTCAAGCGACCGGATTTGTCCCGTGCCCATTGCCTGGGTCAAGGAATTGCCGAGCGCTGTTGCTTCCGCTGGGCCGGCCACCACCCGACGCCCGGTTCGATCTGCCACCATCTGGTTCAGGAACGCGTTCTGCGATCCGCCGCCCACAATGTGGATCGTTTCAATGCTCTTCTTTGTCAGTCGTTCCAGCAGCTCGAGAACCTGCCTGTAGCGTTCGGCTAAGCTCTGGAGAATGACGCGTACCGTGCCACCCACGTCGGCCGGTATCTCTTGCCCGGTTATCACGCAAAACTGGCGGATGCGCTCGGGGTGATCTCCCGGCAACACGAACTGGTCGAGATCCAAGATCGTGTCAATGGGCTTTGCCGCCTTGGCAAGCTCGGCCAATTCTCCATAGGCGTACTCTGCGCCTTCCTTTGCCCAAGCCCTCCGGCATTCCTGGAGAACCCACAATCCGGGTATGTTCTTCAGCAGCCGTACGGTTCCGCCCACCCCGATCTCGTTCGTGAAGTTGGCGTCGAGAGAAGCGTCGTCGATGATCGCCTCTTGTGTCTCGACCCCCATGAGCGACCACGTTCCGGAGCTGATGTAGCACCAGCCGTTACCCACGGCTGGTACGGCTGCGACGGCCGAGGCAGTGTCGTGTGAGCCCGTCGTGTATACGAGCGTGTCGCGCTTCAAGCCACAGCGATTCGCCGCGTAGGGCAGGACGGGTCCAAGCTCCGCTCCAGGATCCACCAGCTCCGGGAAGAAGCTCCCGGCAATGTCCAGTTTCCGCAGCATGTCCGTCGCGAAGCCTTTCTTGACGGGGTTGTAGAACTGTGAGGTACTCGCAATCGTGCGTTCGGCGGCATAGGTGCCAGTCAGGAAGTAATTGAAAAGATCCGGCATGAACAGGAGTTTCGCAACCTGATCGAGAATTTCCGGGGAATCACGTCGCATGACCCACAGTTGGTAGAGCGAGTTGATCTCCATAAACTGGACACCAGTCTCCCGGAAGATCTCGTCGCGAGGCACGAGCTCAAATACCTGCTTGAAAGTGCCGACGTTACGGTGATCGCGGTAGTGTCGCGGGGGGTGCAGAAGTTCGCCATCCCCGCCCACGAGACCGAAATCGACGCCCCACGTGTCGACCGCAATCCCGTCGATTTCGTCAACTGCCTTCGCGCCACAACGAATGCCTTCACAGAGCTCGTGAAAAAGACGGAGAGTATCCCAGTAGAGCCCTGTTGGAAGCTGAACCGGGATGTTCGGAAATCGATGTAGTTCCTGAAGCTCGATTCGTCCTCTCGCAACGCGCGCAATTATCGCGCGCCCACTCTCCGCGCCCAAGTCCAGCGCCAGATAATGCCGGTTCATCGTCAGTGAGTGTATAACGTCTAATTCTTTCGCCGGCGTGTTTTGACCTGAACCGCCTCAGGCTCTTCGCTACTGCCGGCCCATCTCTCATAGATGGCTGCGACCAGATCGTCCAACGCGCGATCGGGATCCGCGGCCAGCAATACTTCGCGGTTGAACGCGGCGAACAATGGCAGGCCAAACGGAGAAGGCCGGGGCAGATCGTACACCCGGATGGGAGTCTGATAAATCCTTTCCGCTTCTTCAAGCGCCCGGTACACATCGCATTGGTCTTCCATGACTTCACGAACGGCTTCTTTCAGCAGCGGGTGATCCGGCTCGTGCTCCAGAAGAGTCTTGTAGAGCAGGCTGGCGTTCCATGTGGCTGCTTTGGCGGTGACATTCCCTCTGGTTGTACGCCGAGGTAGCAATTGGCCGATTTCTGCGATGTGGCGAAAGGATGTCCCAAGCGTTTCCGTGGTCGATAGGGTCTGGCGAAGGTCGTCGGTGAAACGGACCGGGCTGAAGGCGGCGCGTAGAGCATTTTCGCCGACGTCGATTCGGGAATCGAGCGAAAGCAGAAAACTATGATCGTCGAAGTTGGCGACCACGCTTTCTCCCTTCGACAGGCGTGATCCGGCTACCCACGCGAGAGAGCGGTTGACGGCCCGCCCAGCCACGACATGGACCAGCAGCAGCATGTTCCGTCCGTTGACAATGCGTTCGGTCAGGACGGGCGAGTCTGTTGGGACGGGGAGCGCATTCGAGTGGCGCTCAATAAAGCTCGCGATGCGCGAGGAAACGTTCTCGTCCACGCCGTATGTAGTCTTCAGGAACTGCACGCAACCTTCCGCGCCGGATTCCTCGAAGGCCTGGCGTAATCCCCGCCGCAGACGTAGCTCTTCTTCCGCCATTCTCGTCGTAAGCGGCATCTTGTTTCCCATCCAGCGCGGCGTTTTGACTTGTTCGCCTTTTGCGGCTTCAACCACCGCGATGTTTCCGTGAACTCGCGCCACGCGAACCGGCTTTCCGCCCATGATGAACGCCTCGTTCGGTTGCAGACTGGCGATGAAGGCTTCCTCCACCGCACCCAGTTGCCGATTCCGGTTCGAGATTACTCTCATCTCGAAATCGGTGCTGATGACGCCGGCATTCATGTAGTAATCACGCGCCGTTTTCGTATTGGCGACTTTGAACTTTCCATCCTGCAGGATGATCTTTCCGTACGTTCCATATGGCCCGAGCACCTTGCCGATTCCAGCCAGGTACCGAAGCACGTCGTCGAAGTCGCTTCGCGTCAGATCCTGAAAGGGACCCGCTCCTGTTACAACGCGAAAGGCTTCATCGGCACTCCACTCCACTTCGATGCTCATCCCGAGCAGCACTTGCGCCAGAACATCCAGCGGTACTCCCGGAATGCGCAGACCGTCAAGCCGCCCCTCTCTAGCGGCTTCTCGCAGCGCGACACACTCCACCAGGTCGGGCAGGCTCAGTGGGACCAGGGCGCCCGAGGCAACCCCGTCCACGCGATGACCACTACGGCCCAGGCGCTGCAGGGCGCGGCTGACGCCTCTCGGGGTGCCGACCAGAACGACCTGGTCCACGCTTGCGAAATCCACGCCCATCTCCAGGCTGCTTGAGGCGACGACGGCCCGCCACCATCCTGTCTTGAGGCCATCTTCGATTTCTTCCCGGCCCTTCCGATCGACCGACCCATGATGCACCGCGATGCGCTCTTCCAATTCCGGAAGGAGGATGTTCAGAGCAAGGCCGAGTCGTTCCACACCGGATCGCGTGGTCAGGAAGATCAGACTGCAATTCGCCTTTTCGACGAGCCCGGCGACCGTGGGTGCAATCCGGAATGAGTTGTAGCCCGCCGGCGGAAGCCAGGTGCCCGGCTCAGGCGGAACGATCTCCAGGCGGTGAGATTTCCGAATGTCGGCGGCTGCCACCGCACACGGGCGGGAGCCGCAGAGTAGCTTCTGGATGGCTTCCACCGGCCAGGCCGTCGCTGATACGCCGATTCGCTGAACGGGCCGCTTCACCCGGTGCTCGAGTCGCTCCAGGCATAGCGCGAGGAGTGATCCACGCTTATTTTCCGCAAAAGAATGGATCTCATCCACAACGACCGTATCCGGATCGAAGCCCCGTTCGCGCCAGGTTGCTTGCGAAAGAATCGAGCTCAGGCTTTCCGGTGTCGTGAGCAGCAAATGGGGCCGTTTGCGCTTCTGACGGGCACGGTCCGCGAGAGCCGTGTCTCCGGTCCGCACCTCCATTCCGATCTGTTGCGATTCGGGCAAGCTGCCGTTCAGTGCGTCCAGAGCGGGGCTCAAATTGCGATAGATGTCGTTATCAAGCGCCTTCAAGGGCGATACATAAATCGCGCAGACCGCATTGGGAAGTTGGGCGCTGCTCGCCCGAACGGCCAGCTTCGAGAGTACGGATAAAAACGCCGCCAGTGTTTTACCGCTTCCGGTGGGCGCCAGAATCAGGGTGTTCTCGCCTCGTAGCGTGTGCGGAAGGGCTTTGCGTTGAATGTCACTGAGCGAGGAGAATTGTTGGTGGAACCAGTCGGCCAGCGCAGGATGGAGAGATCCCATAAGATCGCGCCGCGGCGAAGCTGAGACGGCACCTTCTTCCCGACCCGAATTACTGGACCGTCGCTTTGTAAAGGGCTTCGACTCTCGCGATATCATCGCAGTCTCCGGGTTTTTTGTCTCGGCGCCAGCGCAGAATGCGAGGAAATCGAAGAGCATACCCGCTCTTGTGGCGCGAACTCTTCTGCACTCCATCAAACGCCACTTCGAGAACCGCTTCGGGTCGCACAACCATCACGGGGCCGAACCGGTCCGTTGAAGCAGAGCGCAACACCTTCGTCAATTCCTTCACTTCCACATCGGTCAGGCCGCTATACGCTTTCCCGACATTCACGAAACCCTGCGGAGAGCGCACCGCGAACGTGTAATCCGAGAATACCGTTGCGCGCCGGCCGCTTCCTTGTTCGGCGGAAGTGATTACTACATCCAGCGTTCCGTAAGGTCTTTTCAGCTTCTGCCAGGCTCCGCCGCGCTTACCGGGTTCATAGATGCTGCCACGCCGTTTCAGCAGCAAGCCCTCGTTGCCGCGCTCTCGCGCGTCTCGGAACAGTTGGTCAATCCCGGCGTGGTCGCTCGCTCCGAATTGACAGGAAATGAGAAGCGGCGCAGGTTGTCCGCCGAGAGTTGCGAGGAGAATCTGACGCCGTTCTTCGATAGGCGCTTGGAGAAGCAACCGACCGTTGTGGAGCAGCATGTCGTACCCCATGAAGACCACCGGAACTTCAGCCAGCAAGGTCGCTCGAACATTCTTACGAGCTAACCGTTGTTGCAGGACGTTGAAGTTGAGAGCGCGGCTGTCGCGCCACGCCAGTATCTCGCCGTCAATCAGTCCGTTTCCGGGGAGTGCTTCGAAAGCGAGTTTGAGTTCTGGGAAGGCTGACGTTACCTCTTCCATGCCGCGAGAATAGATTCGGACATGACCGGACTGAAAGTGGACCTGCGAACGAATTCCGTCGTATTTATCCTCGACGATCCAGTCTCCCGGCGAGGGCAGATCTTCCAGGTTCTCAAGCGGCTTGGCCAGCATGAATTCCATCGGGTGAAACAGCCGGGCTTCGATGCTGGCAAGTTCACGGTGCCGCGCTGCCAATGCGACGCGTGCTAAATCGCCCAATCGATTCGCGGCGTCGCGAACGGCTTCCTGCGGGACATCGCAAGCTAGTGCAATCGCTTCCTCTACTTGCCGGGCCATGAGACCGATGCGCAGACCTCGCGTGATGACTTTGACGAGATACTTCACTGTCAGGGCTTGTGTCTGGCGATAGGTAGCAACGAGCAAGTCACGTTTCCGCGCAGTCTCTCGCGCCCGGAAGAGCTTCTGATAAACCTCATTGGCAGCCTGGAGCGATAACGGGCGAGGTTCCGAGATGCCGCGCATCAGGAGTCCGGTGGTTTCGCCCGTGTCGCCCACCTCGGCGTGACAAACCCGCAGCGTCTCGAGGTCCCAGCCGCTGGCAATCTGAAGAGAATCGCGCAAAACGCTGTGTCCGATCGAAAGCCGTGTTTTGTCTTCCATCTCGAAAAGGCTGTGATTCACGACTTCTTCGAGAGCGGGGCCCGCACTTAAGAACTGAACGGCGAGTTGCAGATCCCGATCTTCAAGGCTTCGCAGGTAGTCCGCCAGGATCGCGACTTTCTTCAGACGGCTCGCGTGGCTGGCGATCTGTTCACAGACAAGCGCCAGACGATCCATCAGCCCTCGGCCTCGATGTTGGTGCGAGCGCTCGCGCGTAGCGGTGCGGCAGCGGAATAGCCCCTTGCCTGAAGCAACCTGGCGAATGGCACAGTGTAGCCGTGAACGACGTCGATGTGGCTGGGCGCGCACTGCTCAACAACCGTCATCAGCTCGTTGAAGTCGGCGTGATCGGAGTAGGGGATCAGGTGTTCCGCGCCGCTGCGAGAGCGGGCATTGTCGAGCGCCGCCCAACCTGAAACGTAAGCAATCCGAATATTCTTTCCGCTTGCTTCGAGAACGTTTCCGTGCGAGGGCACAACCGCTAACGCCTTGCCCGCGATCGCGCGAGCATCGTACGGTTCCCAGCCCGGGAATCGATACCCGTAATCCTCGTACACAGGGATAAAGCGGGCAATGGCGCCATGCACCGCGGTCGGTATGCCGCCTTGACAGAGTACATGCGCAATCTCCTGGCCGCGTCCGAGCGGATAGCCGATGAAGGCCGGGACTACGCTGTCCTCCAGACACTCGCGTGCAAACTGGAGGATTCGTGACGCCGCCTCCTCGCGATCGAGCAGTTTGTAAATCGGCAGCCCGAACGTCGACTCGATGATCAGCCGATCGCAACGGATCGGATCCGTCGTGTCACCGCAAAGCGGCTGGCGCAGCTTCATATCACCGGTGTAGACAAGGCGTTCTCCGCGATGTTCGATCAAAAGCTGCGCCGCTCCGAGAATGTGGCTGGCCGGGTAGGCAGTGAGCGCGGCGCCATTCCAGTCGGTTGATTCGCCGAAGTCGAGCGGACACATCTCGGGTTCTCCTTGGCCCTCTTCGAGCCAGAGCCTCATCCGATAGATCCGCAAAGTGGCCGAGGTCCCGATCACCCGGCCGTGACAACCGCGAGCGTGATCGCTATGCGCATGGGAGATCCAAGTCGCCGAGCACGGTTCCGTGTTGTCAAGCCAGAGCTCAATCTCGGGAAGATAGATGCCGGTATCGCGGAACTCAACCTGCATAGGATCCGATCACTGGTTCAGGAATACAGCGCAGAGCCGGTCGATAAACTCGCGAACCGCGGCTTCGGGAGCGACCGTTCCATTTACCATGATGCTGAACGCAACATTTCGGCCGGTTTTTGTTTCGAGATAACCACTGAGCGCATTGACGTGAGACAGTGAGCCGGTCTTCCCATGCACCCGCTGCGATCCCGGAAGCCCGCGAAAACGATGCTCAAGAGATCCGTCCCAAGCGCCCACGGGCATAGAGTCAACCCATACTTGCCGTTCCGGACGAGCCCACATATAGCGAAGAAGAGTCACGGTGGAGGCCGGCGAAGTAAGATCGCTCCGAGACAGGCCGGAGCCGTCCGTGGAAGTAAATCCGGTACCCTTGCGCGTTATGCCTGCCTCCGCGAGGAAAGTCTCCAGTTCCTTGCGCCCCTCCGCGAGTGTCCCAGGGCCGGTTCTCGCGTACGCGACTTCCCGTAACAGCATCTCGGCGTGGAGATTCTGACTGACCTTGTTCACGATTTGGATCAGCTGTCCCACGGGCAGAGATTCACGATGCACCAGCAACGTGCCTTCGTCGGTCGCGGTCTCGTTATCGCTTCGAGCCTCTCCTCGCACGGAAACACCACGTTCGCGCAAGACGTTCAGTAGGGATTGAGCGGCAAAGCGAGCAGGATCGCTGACTGCGAACTGCTCATTCCATTCGCTTGCCGAGTTTGAAATCGTTCCGTACAGAATCAGTTCATTCGAACCCAGCGGTCTCCGAAACTCGATGTGCGTCGGCGTCGAGGGGTCGGTCACAACCTGGTTAAGAATCGTCAACGCATCGGAAACCGGATTCGAAAACGGAAACCTTCGTGGCTTTGCGGGTCCGAGTGGATGATTGGCGGCTCGCCGATGTCCCAATTTACATCCGGGTTGGCAAGCGGCTGCCGAAGTCGGGCACCGAGATTTCCGTCCATTTCAAAAAAGCGCCGCCGGTCTTGTTCAACCGCGAATCTGTTTCCCTCGACCAAAACGTCCTCGTCATCCGCATCCAGCCGGACGAAGGAATCTCGCTGCGCATGCAGGCAAAAATGCCCGGCACCAGTTTGCGGATCGAGCCCGTGAAGATGGATTTCCATTACGGAACTTCTTTCGGCAAAGCGAGCCCCGAAGCGTACGAGCGCCTCTTGCTCGACGCGATGAGCGGCGACGCCACGCTCTTTGCCCGCCGCGATGAGGTCGAAGAAGCGTGGGCCTTTATCGATCCGATCGAAGAGGCCTGGGTGGCGAAAGATAATCAACCCGGCCTCTTTATGTACCCGGCCGGTTCGTGGGGCCCTGAAGAAGCGGATGAGCTTCTGGCCCGCGACGGCCGAGCTTGGAGACGGCTATGAGCGGTAATCCGGGGAGAGAGCGCGTCTCGCGCGTTGGTTTTGGCGTCTCGCCAAAACAGGCTTTTCGAAAAGTTCCCGATGGCGAGACGCGTGCGCTCCCCAAGGCCCGAGACCATGTCCGCCACAGCTGACAACATTTCTCCTGGCATCCCGGTCGAAATCGGCAAGATCGATCGCGAGCTGAAAAAGCTATGGAGTGAAAGCGGCGCGTCCAAGACGCGCGCTTCCCTGGTTAACTTGGCGGTTTACAGCGAGGCGGCCGGTTCGCTGCCGCTCAATACCAGGATCATTTCCGAAATTACCGAGGACCATGCCTGCCGCGCCATCGTTATCGGCGCGAATCCGGGAG
>JBJMGJ010000424.1:0-3646 GCA_045807965.1 Bryobacteraceae bacterium
ACCGCCGCGTAACTGACCGAAACAGCGGTTTGGCCGATCTCGGTTTCCGTGCGGATGCGTTTCGCTACGCTGAAGGCACGGGTCAGAACAGCATCCAGCACACTCCCAATAGCGCCCTGTTCCTTCGCCTGCGTGTAGGCCTGTTTCAGCTGCCCGAGGATCTGCGGCTCGCCGACAATCATGGAGTCGAGGCTGGATGCCACACGGAACAGGTGCCGGATGGCTTCTCGCTCCTCAAAAACGTAAAAATGCGGGCGTAGCGCTTCCAGACTGAGACCCGGCCGCTCATTCAGAATGCGATCGAAAAGCTGGTCAACGGTCATGCCGCCGTCGAGCGTTGCCGTCACCTCCACGCGGTTGCAGGTGGAAAGGATGAGAGCTTCCTTGGCTCCCCCGGCCTGGATATCCAATAGGGCACCGGGGATCTCCTCGCTCCGAAACGCGAGCTGTTCCCGAATTTGCACTGGTGCAGTCCGGTGATTGATCCCCGCCAGCGCCAGCTTCATTGCCGCCAGACACTCCGGATTCCCAGGTGAGTAGCCCAGGTTATGAGGGAGCAACCGAGTACGCATACCGCAAGCCACGCGATCCTGCGTCCTCGCCAGCCGGCGGAGACGCGCAGGAAGATCATCGCGAGGTAGAAAGCCCAGGTAAACAGAAAAAATCCGATTTCAGGATTGAAGATCCAGGCTGTTCCACTTTCAATAAAAGCCCAGACGACACCCGTCACTGTCCCGACCGTGATGAACACAAAACCGACGTTCATGGCCTGAGTGATGATCTGGTCCAGTGTTCCGAGCGGCGGGATGCGATTGGAAGAAGGATCTACGCGCTTCCTTTTTAACTGGCGCTCCTGCAAAAGGTAATACACCGACGCCACAGCGGCGATGATCAGAGCAGCATAGCCTACCAATACAGTCGTGATATGAATCAGTAACCAGGCATTCCGGATATGGGGACTACTCCAGGTGGCGACCGGGAATTCGGTGGCGCCGATCAGGGTCATGAAAAAGACCACAGGGAAGAGGCAAACCCCAAATATGGCAACGCGATAGAACGCGTAATAGATAAGAAAAAGCACAGCTATCAGGAATGCGCAAAGCGAGCTGGTTTCGTAGAAATTATTCAACGGGAGATGGCCGGTTTCTATCTGCAATTCGATCAGAGAGACAAGGTGGAAAACCGAACCTGTCGCAAACGCCACGAGAGCAGGCGGAAACAGGCGAGTTCCCTTCCTGAAGAGATAGAGAAGCGCGTACAAAAGTCCCAATGAATACAGCGCGGCCGCGGTGCGCAGCCAGATTACGCTCATAAAAGAGGTTTCGATTCCAGTATAGGTGTTCGCGGTCGGGTAGAAGGAAGCCAAAGCCTCGGTCGGACCGCGTCATCATACGTTTGTGGTGGTTGATAGAAACCGCTGTAACCGTAACGAACCCCAGGAGTTAAAAAGATATTCATGAGTGATTCTTTACTTGGCAAACGAGCTCTGGTCACGGGAGCTTCACAAGGAATCGGACTGGCCATCGCACGTGCGTTCGCCGAGAACGGAGCGAACGTCGTCATTTGTGCGCGTCAACAGCAATCCCTCGACAGGGCGGTTGAAGACCTGCGCAAGACGGCGAAAGGAAAGGTCAGCGGCTATACAGCCGACGTGAGCAAAAGCGCCGAAGTGAGCCGGCTTTTTGAATCCACCGACAAGGAGTTGGGCGGGTTGGACATACTCGTCAACAATGCTGGAATCGGCATCTTCCGCTCCGCGGCGGAGTTGACGGTCGAAGAGTGGGACAAGGTGATCGGAGTTAATCTGTCCGGCGCTTTCTATTGCACCCGGGAGGCCCTCTCCCGCTTTGAACAGGCCCGGGGCGGCCGGATTATTAATATCAGTAGTTTGGCGGGAAGAAATCCCTTCGCCGGGGGAAGCGCCTACAACGCCTCTAAATTCGGAATGAACGGCCTGAGCGAAGCAACTATGCTCGACCACCGCCACGACGAGGTCGCCGTGACATACATTATGCCCGGAAGCGTCGCCACTCAGTTCTCGGGAGCGGAGGGGCAACGAGGGGCGGATTGGAAGATTGCTCCCGAAGACATTGCCGAGATCGTGCTCAGCGTCATTCGCTTGCCGAAAAGAACGCTCGTGAGCCGAATTGAAGTGAGACCTTCTCGCCCACAAAAGGACTAAAGGAAAACTCCTAATTTTCCTCCCAGGGTGATAGGCAATGGGCCTCTCTCGAGGAGGAAAACGGGGCTTCCGCGCTGGTCAAGTTTGGCACGCGACTTGCTCCTCCTGCTGATGTAATTCAGCAAGATTAAGGAGTTCGATCTCGCACTGTTGAGGAGTGACGGGAATCTGGCGGAAAAAAAGGAAAGAAGGGCTAGCAGAAATGAGCCGGTTACGAAAAGTTCTAGACCCCACCAGAACGGGTAAAGATGCAGAGTCTCTGGAAAAAACTCTGCTCAACCTGGTCGTGGGTCAGGACGAGGCGGTCCAACAGATCGTAAACATTTATCAGATGCACGTGACAGGCTTATGTGCACCGGGACGACCGATCGGCAACTTCCTCTTTTTAGGGCCCACCGGTTCCGGAAAGACCCGTACAGTAGAAGCAACCGCCGAAGCTCTTGTCAACAACCCCCGCGCTGTGGTCAAAATCGACTGCGCGGAATTTCAACACAGTCACGAGATCGCTAAGCTCATCGGCTCACCTCCGGGCTACCTCGGTCACCGCGAAACTCACCCGCTCCTCAGCCAGGAAGTTATCAACCAGCACCACACCGAAACGGTGAAAGTGAGCTTCATTCTTTTCGACGAGATCGAAAAAGCAAGCGACGCTCTCTGGAACCTTCTTCTCGGAATTCTGGATAAAGCCACTCTGACGCTCGGAGACAATCGCAAGGTAGATTTCTCCCGGGCCATGATCTTCATGACCAGCAACCTCGGCGCCCACGAAATGAGCGCTCTGGTTTCCCCCAGACTGGGCTTCAACAAGATGCTCAATGATTCAGAACAGAATCTGAACGACGAACAGATCTCGAAGAAGATGTCCCGGAGTGGTATTGAAGCTGCTCGACGGAAATTTACGCCCGAGTTCATGAACCGGATCGATAAAACGGTCGTCTTCAAACCGCTGGGACACAATGAGCTGCGCCGCATTCTCGACCTGGAACTGGGCCAGGTTCAGCAGCGCATTATGCTCTCGCCCGCCGACAAAACCTTTGTCTTCACCGTCTCGGAAACCGGCAAGCAATACCTGCTCTCTGAAGGCACGGATATGAAGTATGGGGCGCGACACTTGAAACGTGCTATCGAGCGCTTCCTGGTTCATCCGCTCTCGAACTTAATGGCAACGAGTCAAGTCAGCGCAGGAGACTGGATCCAAGCCGATTTTGATCCCGAACAGCGTTGCTTACTCTTCACGAAAGAAGCTGAAGGATTAGAACTTCACGCCATGGCCAGCATGATTGGCGAGAATTTCCGGTTGCCTGCGGTGGCAGCGGCAATGTCCAGCCAGGCCGATCTCGCGAAGACCGTCTCCGCAGGGAAATCCTCGAAGAAGTAAACAGCGGATTCCACTGGCTTAAGACGGGCCGGAGAGCTGAACGCTCTCCGGCCGTTTTCTTTTTAGGTTTGTTTAGTTAATGAGTG
>JBJMGJ010000425.1:0-6407 GCA_045807965.1 Bryobacteraceae bacterium
AGGCCGGATCATCCTCTTCATCGACGAACTTCATACGGTCGTCGGCGCAGGCAAAGCCGAAGGTGCCATGGACGCCGGCAACCTGCTCAAACCCATGCTCGCGCGCGGCGAATTGCACTGCATCGGGGCCACGACCCTGGATGAATATCGTAAGTACATCGAAAAGGATGCCGCGCTTGAGCGGCGTTTCCAGACGGTGTTCGTCGATCAGCCGAGCGTTGAAGACACCATCTCCATTCTTCGCGGCTTGCGTGAACGGTACGAGCTGCACCACGGCATTCGTATCAAAGACACGGGCTTAGTTGCCGCCGCGGTTCTTTCGAATCGTTACATTTCCGACCGGTTCCTGCCTGATAAGGCCATTGACCTCGTGGATGAGGCGGCGGCCAAACTACGGACGGAAATCGACTCGATGCCGGCCGAACTGGATGAGATCCTTCGCCGAACCATGCAGCTCGAGATCGAGCGCGAGGCTCTCAAGAAGGAAACCGACCCTGTCTCGAAGGATCGGCTGAGCCGAATCGAACGTGAATTGGCTGAGCTGAAGACACAATCAACGGCTCTGCAAGCCCAATGGGAGACCGAGAAGGAAGCAGTTCAGCGGGTTCGTGCTCTTCGGGAGCAGATTGACGCCGTGAAGGTGGAGATCGCCCAGGCGGAGCGGGCGTATGACCTGAACAAGGCAGCCGAGTTGAAGTACGGACGTTTGGCCACCCTCGAGAAGCAATTTGCGGCTGAACAGGAGCGAGTTTCCGGCAGCGCAGGCGGTACCCGCCTTGTCAAGGAAGAAGTGGACGAGGAGGATATCGCGGAAGTGGTCAGCCGCTGGACTGGCGTTCCGGTGTCGAAGCTGCTCGAAGGCGAAATGAAGAAGCTGCTGGCCCTCGAAGACGAGCTCCATAAGCGAGTCATCGGACAGGACGAAGCAGTCCTGGCTGTCGCTGAAGCCGTACTACGGGCCCGTTCAGGCTTGAAGGATCCGAAGCGGCCCATTGGAAGCTTCCTGTTCCTGGGTCCGACGGGCGTCGGCAAAACCGAGTTGGCTCGGGCACTTGCCGAGTTCATGTTCGACGATGAACGGGCCATGATCCGTATCGACATGTCGGAATACCAGGAGAAGCACTCGGTCTCGCGGCTGATCGGGGCGCCTCCGGGGTATGTCGGCTACGACGAGGGCGGTCAGCTGACCGAAGCGGTAAGACGCCGCCCCTATTCGGTGGTGCTGTTTGATGAGATCGAAAAGGCCCACCGCGACGTATTCAATACGCTGTTGCAAGTCTTGGACGATGGACGATTGACGGACGGGCAGGGCAGAACCGTCGATTTCAAGAACGTAATCGTGATTATGACGTCTAACATCGGAAGCCACCGGATTCTCGAATACCGGGGCGCCTTTGACGGCGAAGAATATCGGCGGATGAAAGATTCCGTACTAAGCGAACTTCGGCACGAGTTCCGTCCGGAGTTTCTGAACCGGTTGGATGAAATCATTGTTTTCCATGGCTTATCAGAAGGGCATCTGAAGGAAATCGTGGAGATTCAGTTGGCGGGTTTGCGAGCCCGGTTAGAAGAACGGCATATTCGGTTGCGCCTGACCGACGAGGCGCGGACACGACTGGTAAGAAGCGGTTACGACCCCACCTATGGGGCACGGCCGCTGAAACGGGCGATCCAGAAGGAAATCGAAACGCCACTGGCGAAAAAGATTCTTGGGGGCGAAGTCAGGGACGGGCAGACTTTGGTTCTCGACGTAGCGCCGGATGGCACTGGGTTCGTCTTCACCCCGCAAGTGGGTGAAGAAACCCCGGTGGAGGCAGATTTAAGCCGTGTGTAAATCGAAATGACGATTCGCGCGTCCAAAGAAGTGGGTCAAGCGGCCGTCACATCGAACGGAAGCTAAAGAAAGGATTTTGGAAAGAGAAATGGCAAACGTAGTTCAATTTCGCCGCTCGACAGCAGTATTGACACTGTTAGCGGCTTCGGTCGGCGGCGGCCTCATCGCCGCCCTTGCCGTTGCGACTCATACGAATGCTCCGGTCGCGGTAACGGCCCGGGCGGACACCAGTGCGAGTGCTCAGCGGATCAACACGCTCTCTAATTCATTCGCGGACATGATTGAGAAGGCTTCGCCGGCGGTGGTGAAGATCAGCTCAACCCGCGTTATAAAAGCATCCGAACAGCAGGGGGGTAACAACCCGATGTTATCGGATCCCTTTTTCCGCCAGTTCTTTGGCGGTCAGGGCGGCAACATGCGCCCCCGCGACCGGCGCGAGGGTGGCTTGGGTTCCGGAGTCATCATCTCCAACGACGGGTACATTCTGACGAATAATCACGTAATCGACAAGGCGACGACGCTGAAGGTTGAACTGTCGGATGGTCGGGATTTCACCGGCAAGTTGATTGGCGCCGATCCGCAGACCGACGTCGCAGTGGTGAAAATCACAGCATCCGGTCTCCCAACCCTCAGCTATGCGAACTCTGACACGGCCCGAGTTGGCGACCTTTGCTTCGCCATTGGCAACCCATTCGGTCAGGATCACACCGTGACCATGGGCATTGTCAGTGCAAAGGGGCGATCGCTCGAACGCAACACTTACATCCAGAATTTCATTCAGACTGACGCCGCAATCAACCCGGGCAACTCCGGTGGCGCACTGATCAATGCCAAAGGCGAGTTGATCGGTATGAATACGGCGATTCTTTCCGGCAATTCCGGGTTTGGTGGTGAAGGCGGAAACATCGGCATCGGTTTTGCGGTTCCCTCGAACCTGGCGAAACAGGTGGCCGATCAGCTCATCAAGGGCGGCAAAGTTTCTCGCGGCTACATGGGCGTGAGACTTCAAAGCCTGAACCCCGATATGGCCCAGGCGATGAACCTGAAAGATTCCAAAGGCGCCGTCGTGGCGAGTTTGACGCCGGGCGACCCCGGTGCTAAGGCCGGATTGCAGCAGGGCGACGTGATCACGGCGATCGACGGCAAAAAGGTCGAGGGCAGCGATGACTTGACCATGAACGTTATCTCTCATGCCCCGGGTAGCACGGTATCTCTCGACGTAATACGGGATGGAGCGCCCAAGAAGATCACCGTCACGCTGGGCCAGCGTCCGACGGGTACGGATTGGGACGAGGACAAGAAAGGTGGCGACAATGACCAAAACGGCGATTCCGACGGTGGTAATCCCGGTAACGTTGCGGTTCGCGGTGTCACCGTAGAGACCCTTACGCCGGATAACGCGCAGCAGGTCGGTGTGACCCCTGGAACAAAGGGCGTTGTTATCACGGACGTTGACCAAAGCAGCCCCGCAGCTGAAACTCTCGGGCGCGGAATGGTGATCACGGCCGTTGACCGGAAGCCTGTGACCAATGCGCAGGAATTCCGGCGGCTGGTATCACAGGCCGCGGGTAAGCCAGTGCTTCTGACCTACAACGTCGGTGGCCAGAGCGGCTTCACGGTCCTGAAGAGCAAGTAAAACCGCAGCTCGGTTTCACAAAAAAGCCCGGTTCCAATCGTCAGGTTGGGGCCGGGCTTTTGCTTTGCGGGTCCGTTCAGACCATGAACAACCGGAGGCAACGATGCTATGTGCGCTGCAATGTGTCGCTACCGTGGCATTCGGCAAGAAATTGCCGCCCCAACCAACGCCCAAGAAGCTGAAATGTTTCGACACCGGAGGCAACGATCATCGAATCTGTTTCGGGTGAAGAATACAGAGCCAGCAGCCCGCAGAACGCTCGACAACGCTGTCCGACCGCTGCGCCATAGCTCGAAAAACATATCTGGGAATTCCGGCCACGTCACTGTTGAGGAATTGCAGATCCCGCTCCAGCATCGGGGTTTTCCGCCGCTCAGTCGTGAATCGAGGGACGAATGCGTCAATCTGGCCCGCGACTGTTGCCTCCCAGGGAGCGTAAGAACCGTCGAAGCCCTCGAGAAGCGTCCGGTATTCCTCGAGGGCCATTTTGGGATTAAGTAGGTTCAGGCTAGTTTCAAGGGATTGGTGAAACTGTCGAGGTCTCGCGCCGGAGGCGGTCAGCAGCCGATGCTCATGAACTGTCAATGTCAGTTTAGCGGCTCATGAACGTTAGCCCGAATACAAGGTCGCGCCCCGGTGACGCTGAAATCTGTCCGGATTTCAGACGTGACCGGGGCTCGGCGGATGTGCTACTTCTCTCCGTTGATCATCACGCTTTGGGGGGTCGTCATCTCGCTCGCACCCCACAGAGCTTTGTTTGTCCAGACCGCATTTGCGCCCCAGAGGGCTTTGTCGGCTCTTTCAGTTGCAGCACCCCAAACAGCGCTCGCACCCCACATCGCCTTGTTGCTGTCGACAACCGAGCTGCCCCACACTCCACTTGCGCCCCACATCGCTTTAGTCGAGGCGAGTGTACCGGCTCCCCACATTGCCTTGTTGGAGGCGAGTGTGCCCGCACCCCACATTGCCTTATCCGAAAAGACGGAGGTTGCGTCGAAGGACAGCGAAACGCTCCCGGTTACGGAATCGTAAGTGGCAGTCGGGGAGATCGCGCTCAAGCCCGCCGGAACCTGGGTCACGGCCGTGAGTGCGGCTGCGAGATCCAGGTAGCCAGCACCAACGCTGAACACATCGTAGTAGCTGGTATAGGTCTGACCTGTTGTGGAGTCAGTGACGGTGCTTACAGTCGGGAACGTCTTTGACGCTGTTCGCATCAGGAGCATTTTCACTTGGTCTGGCGTCAGTGACGGAGCCGCTTGAATCAGATCTGCGGCCGCGCCGCTCACCACGGCCGCAGCCATGCTGGTTCCGTTCAAGATGAAGTACTTTTGGGAATAGCCTCCTGCGATCTTGACGCCCGGTGGCTGGTTGCGTGAGGAAGGGTCGTATGTAGGCTGGATCGGAATGGTACCCAGCTTCGGTGCAGGGTACTGATACTGACCCATGGGTGCGACGTTTTGTGGATCACTGAGAGCCAGCGTTCCATTCTGCGCGAGCAACGAGACGATCTGGTTCCCAGGAGCCACCAGATCGGGCTTGACAACGTGGTCAATCGAACTTGGCCCTTTTGAGCTATAGCTTGCGAGGAGGTCATCCGAGCGGGTTGGCGTCCCCATGTCTCGCATGGCGCCCACAGTCAGGACATAAGGATCGTTTCCTGGAGCTTCAATTGTGCCGTATCCGTCATTACCGTACGTGTTGTCGCGACCGTTGTTCCCCGCGGACACGACGACAAGAATACCGGCCTTCCAAGCCGCTTCCACTGCTTGGCATAGCGGATCCTGCTGATAACTCTCAAACACCGGACGGCCCAGGGACAGGTTCATCACCCGGATGTTGTACGTGCTTTTCAGGCTGATCGCGCGATTGATCGCCGCAATGACATAGCTGTCCGAACCCTCGCCGTTGACATCCAGGACTTTGAGATTGACGAGGTTGACTCCCGGCGCGACGCCTGCGAAAACCTGAGTGCAGCTCGAACAGTTTGAAATCTTGCCGTTCGACGCAATGATCCCCGCGACATGCTGCCCGTGTCCGTACCAATCAACTCCGTAGCTGGCTGGTTTCGACGGTGTTTTGCCGCCGGGCTGAGCAATCAGGTTAACCGTGAAGTCTTCTGTGTAAACTGGCTCGTGCGTATACGACCCCAGGTTGTCGTCCTGGTTGATACCGCTGTCGAGCACGGCAACGCCGATTCCGTTTCCGTTGTAACCTGCGTTCCAGGCCGCCGGCGCATTGATCGTGGAGGGCATTACGGCCGGTGCGACAACAGCGGATTTTTTGTGCAGCTTGCGGTCTACCGAAACAAATTTTACGTCTCCATCGCTATCAAGAGCGTCAAGTGCAGACGCAGGCACCAGGTAAACGCCTGAGTGCACGGCCGGGAACTCCGAGATCACTGTTCCCCCGAGTGCGGTGATCTTTTGGGCGCTATCGGAACCAGCTTCAGGTTCCCATTGCACGATGGCTTGTACGAGGCCGTTCACACCGCCACCCTTCAACTCTGCGGAGAGCTTTTTCTTTCCGGGACCAGCTGAGCAGAGGATTGCCGTGGCAATGAAAAGCGCTGCGATTTTCTTCATTCTTGTTCTCGCTTCTCCTAAATTCGGCCAGCACCCTCAATCTGTGGTCTGCCGATTACATGAGAGTTATCGGTGTCACCGGAAATAAGCTTTACCCTGCTACTTGAAAGAAATTTGGGAATAAGTGGAAAAGTACGAAAATTTTCGATCCGTCGCATGCGGGAAGGACAGTGCCTGGTTGAGAGAGGAACCCCGCGCTATCTCCACCAGAGATAACAAGGGCTTAGAAAAGATTTGCCGTGCCGCGCAGAAGCAGATCTAGGCTGAGAGGCCCCAATCTGACACCCGTGGTTTCAGTTCTCAAGGTCGCTGAGGGAGAGCAACAACCAATGTCCAAGAAATTTCAGATACGCGA
>JBJMGJ010000426.1:0-5531 GCA_045807965.1 Bryobacteraceae bacterium
CGGCGTCGAACATGTTATGGGCTTTTGCACGAAGGAGCAGCACGCCAGCTTCCTCGAACGTTGTCCCGTAATGGAGAGCTATATATGTTCTACAGGTATCAGGCTCCACAAGTTTTGGCTCGAAGTTAGCAACCATGAGCAAGAGCGCCGATTCAAGGCGCGTATCGAAGATCCTCTTCGACAGTGGAAGCTCAGCCCAATGGATCTCCCATCGCGTACTCGTTGGTACGACTACTCTCGTGCCAGGGACATGATGTTGGAAGCAACAGATACCGAGACCGCACCGTGGTACATCGTGCCTTCAGATGATAAGAAGCGGGCTCGGCTAAACTGCATCTCGCAACTCCTCAGCCTGATTCCTTACGAGAAAGTGCCGGCGAAGAAAGTCAAACTAGCAAAGCGCTCTACCAAGGGTGCTTACGATGATGAAGCTTCGTTGGAAGGCAGACGCTTCGTACCCGAGCGGTTCTAGCCTAATTCGGATTCGGGCACACTCCCTGTTACATCTAGGCATTTCGAACCGCTGGTGGGATTGCAACAGAATTCTGCGCGTTAATCAGAAAACCAGCGGCACTCTTGTACCAGCTGTGGTGTTTGGGTAGCCTCCGAAAGAGGCTACCCACCCTTTTCTGCTCGTTCACTGTTGATAAGGCCAGCGCCATCGAAGGACTCCTGCCATGTCGATGCCTGTCCGTAAACATGATGGCGGCAGGCTATCTGCATATCGCGGAAGTTCTCTTTGGCGTGAGCGCCGATTCGCTGAAGTTTAGTTGGGCTGCAGCTTGAACGAGTCACCACATTTACGAAGCGAATTTTAAGATCGGAGAACTCCTCCCGCAGTAAGGCGATCGCGGCCAATGCTTCTCGAGTGGGTATGTCGCCCGCGGACGCCATAACCGCGTATTCCTTTCCAGGAACTCAGGGGTAAAGCCATGCGGCTGCGGAACCTGATGGGTCCGGAATTATACGAGCGATTCGGCGATGACGTTTTACGTACGGGCCTTTACCTCGACGTCCCCAGTTGGCGTTACAACGTGTTTGAGCTGACAATTTGAACGGGCTGCCGTTGTCAATCGTCAGAATGCACCGTGGCGCTTGCTGTACAGACCTAAGCCGCTGAACATACCCTTTTGTTCTTGAAGTTCTCATTCACAACTTTCCACGTCACCACCCAATAGAGGCCTTCACCTTCTTCATAGCTACCGTCTGCTGTTCGAAACTTCCCCATTCGTTGTTCCCTTCGGGCCGAATCTAGCGGCATATCGAACTTCGTTGCTGCACTCATGTTGTTGCAAAAAGATTCATTTTATTTTGCGACAGGGGGCGTCCATGAAATGATGCTTTGTGGCAACCTTCGCGCCCTGATGTGTGCCATCGCTTACACAATATGCTTAAGCAGCCATACGGCGCATGCACAAGAGGACATTGCTGTGCCGCGATCAGCGGAAATCGGTTATGACCGGGGCACCCGAGTACCAGCCATCCGCGCCGAGGTAAAGCTAGTATTAATCCCCGTAAGCGTGACTGATCCTTATCAGCGGCCAGTTCTCGACTTAACAACGCAGAACTTCCGTGTTTTTGAGGACGGCGTGGAGCAGAAGATTTCCAAACTGTCCCTGGAGGAAGAGCCGGTTTCGGTGGGAATGGTCTTTGATGCCAGTAACAGCATGCGTAACAAGCTGGGTAACTCCCGGCAGGCCTTGTCTGAGTTTCTTCGACGCAGTACCCCGGGCGACGAGTTCTCCTTATGGAAATTCGGGAGCCGACCAGAACCCGTTTGCCTATTCACTACGGCCGGTGAAGAGATTGAAGATGGCCTCTCCCGAATACAGCCTCGTGGATACACGTCTCTATTCGATGCGCTATATCTCGCGCTCAATCAGATGAAGCGAGCATCGCTTGGTACGAAAGCGCTGCTCGTTCTCTCGGACGGAGGCGATAACAATAGCCGCTACACAGAACAGGAAATAAAAACGATGGTGCGCGAGGCCGACGTACGCATATTTTCCATCTCGATTATGGATCGCTCGCCGGTGCTCGAACGAATCTCGGACGAGAGTGGCGGCCGAGCCTATCGAGTCCACAAATTAGAAGAATTACAGGAAATGGCGTCAAGACTCAGTGCAGAAATTCATAGCCGCTACGTGCTGGGCTATCTACCCCAAAACGCACAGAACGATGGCAAATACCATCGGGTCACCGTGAAACTCGTTCCACGCATCCCCAATCCGCCGCTGCATGTTGCCTGGAGGCATGGATACTACGCCCGTTTGCCTTGATTAGCTGCTCTCAGAACTCCAACGCCAGCCAAAGAAAAAGAACATCCTCCGGCCCGAACAACTCATCATCCCCTGCGGATTAAGGTCTCTCGGCTCCCGAATCCTCGTAGGCGCGGTAGACCCCCTAAGGAGATGGGTGATGAGAAAAGACCAAAACCGAAACTCCGGTCGATTATCTGCCATGCGATTGGCAACAAGTCTGTTGCCAGCACTTGCTGTACTCTGCCTGTTGCCAGCAACCAACTGGGCCCAATCGCAGCAAGCATCTCTTTCTGGTCAAACGACAGGAAGAACCATCACCGCCATCGGCTACCAGTTGGGTGCGGGTGGCACAATCGTGGATCTGAAGAACAGCGGCTTGCTACCGTCAGCTTCTGGTTACGCCAAAGTGGAAGCTAAGCCCGGACTCACACAGGTTGAGGCTCGTATCGAAGGCGTGACATCGCCCCTCCAGTTGGGAGCTGAGTTTCTCACCTATGTCCTATGGGCAGTGTCGCCGGAAGGCCGTGCGATCAACCTCGGTGAAATGCTACTCGATTCGGACGGACGAAGTACTTTGAAAACCACTACGCAACTAGCAACCTTCTCGCTCTTTGTAACTGCCGAACCATATTTTGCAGTGCGCCAGCCCAGCGAAATGCTGATCCTCGAAAACGCTCAGAGGCCAAACACAAAAGGAAGAATCTTTGTCGTCAAAGATTACAAATTGCTGAAGCGTAGCCAATACCAGAAGCTTGGCAATCCGCTGGCGTTGACGCTGGACCTTAAGAATGTTCCGCTGCAGATGTACGAAGCCCGGAACGCTGTCGATATTGCACGATCCCGTAGCGCCGATAGATACGCATCGGAGGTTTTTTCGAAAGCCGAGGGCGGTCTGAAGATAGCGGAGAGTGCCCTAGCCCGTAATTCGAGCAAGAAGGAAATTATTCCGTTGGCTCGTCAGGCAGCGCAATTTTCGGAAGATGCGCGCGCACTTTCAGTCGAACGACAGGAAGCGGAACGGATAGAGACTGAGCGCGTCGAAGCTGCCGCTCGCGCAAAAGCCCAAGCCGAAGCTACAGCGGCCGCTCAAGCCGCAGAGGCGAAACGGAAATCGGATGAGGAGTCCCGACGCCAGGCGGAATTGGCCGCTGCCAGAGAAGCACAAATGAAGGCCGAGGCGGAAGTGGCGGCCACGAAGGCCAAGGCCGAAGCCGATTCGCTAAAGGCGAGAGAAGAAGCAGCCAAAGCCGAAGCCCTGCGGGCCCAACGAGCGGCTGAACAACTTCGTGCCCAGTTGCTTGAACAGTTCAATCGAATTCTGGAAACCCGCGATACGCCACGCGGCCTTGTTATTACCATGGCGGATGTCCTCTTCGACACCGGAAAGTACAACATACGTCAGGGCACCAGGGAGACTCTGGCAAAGCTTTCCGGCATTATACTGGCTCATCCAGGGCTGAGTTTACAAGTGGAAGGTCACACTGACAGCACAGGAAGCGATGAATTCAACCAACGCCTTTCCCAGCAACGCGGGGACTCCGTTCGCGATTTCCTCATTACGCAAGGGCTGGCGACCGAGGGCATAACGGCGACCGGATTCGGCAAGACGATGCCGATTTCTGACAACAACACGAGCGCGGGACGCCAGAAAAACCGGCGAGTTGAAATTATCGTTTCTGGCGAAGTCATTGGCGGGAAGATCGGGGCAGGATAGTTCCGTGGTACGTCATCTGCTCCCTCGAAGATGGGCTTCGTCTGAGCACAGCACCATCTGGGCTCATCTTGTCTGCTGATGGCAAGCGAATAAACCGGGTAAAAGAAACTTAAATGCGCACGACGATTCTTGTCTTAGCACTGCACGTAGCCATCGGTGTCAATGCGTTCGCACAGGATGATCTGTTCGACGGTGATGTTTTTCTGGGGTATTCTCTATTCCGGGTCAACTCCGCGCAACAAAAAGTTCCGGCATTCTTTGCAAATGGAGGTGTTGGAACTATAGCTTGGAACATCAATAATCATCTGGGCATCGAGGCCGAAGTTGCCGGTCACCACAATGGCAGCACTTTTGACACGACCACGTTCAGCTATCTCTTTGGGCCTAGGATTTCGTATGGCAGGCCGAAGAGATTTGATCCGTACCTACACGTGCTCTTGGGTGGAATGCACCTGGAAACCAGCATTGATGCACGTTCCGCCTTGGTACCGACACCTCACCCCCTTCCGGCTCCATCCTCAGGTCGCTACGAGTCTTCCCAGGACAACTTCGCGCTAGCGGTGGGCGGCGGCATTGACATCAAAGTTAACCACCACATCTTATTTCGGCCCGTGCAGATAGACTATTTGCACACGCAGTTCCAAACGCCAACTTTCCTGGTTGAATCACAAGGCCTCGCGCCATCGACGAACAAGAATCAACATAATGTGCGGTTTGCGACGGGATTCGTATTCAACTGGAACGATGAAAGCGTGCATCAGTAATCGTCATCTTTGATCGCCCATTCGGGGAACCAGGTCCTCAGACTACTACGCTGCGATTCGCAACACATGATTTTCTGTTGATAGATGGAGCGGGTGGCGATTGGTCCAGCGTTCGATCGTGACACTTAATGAATCGACACCGGCCGAGCACCATCGGGTCTGACAAGCCTTCCTTTAGAAGGCACTCGGATGATCAATCAACAATCGAGATGGCCTGTGACGTGTTCAATCAGAGTAATATCCGCTCTCATCCTCTGTATTGGTTCCTCTCCACGAGTTGACGCCCAGTCTTCGCAGCTGACGGCGAACGTTGGTGCTGGTTTGACGTTTCCAACCGGGCAGTTCTCGAGCGAGACCCAGGTGGGCATGGGTATCAACGCAGGCGTGGGCTGGCGGTTCGGAGATCATTTCGCTACATCCTTGGCCTTCGGCACTAACGCGCTTAATGTGAACAGCTCTGCTGTGCTGCCGAAGACTCCTCTTGGATTCACTTCGATTCAGACATGGTCGTTAACGGCGGACCCAAGCATACGATTCAACACAAGGCATTCTGTGCAACCATACGTGGTTTGTGGCTATGGGCTGTACTCCACCAGGTCTTCGCTTTCAGGGAGAACAGTCCTCAAAGCAGGCGTAAATGCCGGCGGTGGCTTGAACTTCAGAATAGACGAGAATGCCAGCCTTTATGTAGAGGTTCGCGTCAATCGGGTGTTCGTCGGAGGAACTGACACGAACTATGTGCCAGTTATTTTCGGCTTCAGATGGCAATAGCAGGTGCCTATGCCGCTCTCA
>JBJMGJ010000427.1:0-3403 GCA_045807965.1 Bryobacteraceae bacterium
AGCAGGACGGTGCGGCCGGTGAGTCCATGCCGGACGGCGTTGAGCGAGGATTTGGCTTTGCCGGCTTCGGTCTTGGGGCCGGTGGACAGTTGCGAATTCTGGCGGTTCGCGGCGATCTGCGATTGGGAAGACATCGTGAGAAAGGCTCCTAAAATAGCAAAACGCCGGAAGGACATGTGGTCCCATCCGGCGTTTTGGCTAAGAGTTGGAGGCGCGACGGCTTCCTGGAGCCAGTATAAAGGACGCTTCCAAGCGTTTCCCGGTAAGTTATTGAGGGCGTACGGAAAGTTGCGTGTGACTGAATTTGGGAGTGCGGAGATTGGGTGACCCGAGTGCGAGATTGTGGACGGAGCTGCGGAGAGGAATCGGCAACTGAACTGAGGAGGTACAAACAAGAAGACATCGGTTGCGGGCCCGCTCAGTCGCCGATTTCCGCTGAGTGTAGACTCTAGCCCGCTCCGTCCCCGAATGGCTGGGACGGCCCGTTCCGTCCCCCTCCCAAGCGATAATGACAGCGAATCGAGATATATGAAGACCTATAAGCTCGCCGTGATTCCCGGCGATGGGATCGGCAAGGAAGTGGTCCCCGAAGGGTTGCGGGTGCTAGAAGCCGTGGGCGCGAAGTTCGACATTCGCTTTGACCTACAGCACTTTGACTGGAGTTGCGAAACGTACGGAGCCACCGGTCGCATGATGCCGCAGGATGGCCTCAACCGCTTGCGCGATCATGATTCCATCTTCCTCGGCGCGGTGGGCTTTCCGGGTGTTCCGGACCACGTGTCGCTCTGGGGGCTACTCATTCCGATCCGGCGTGAGTTTGATCAGTATGTCAACCTCCGGCCCGTACGGCTTTTGCCCGGCATCGATGCTCCCATCCGTTACCGCAGCTTGGAAGACATCGATTTTTGGGTCGTCCGCGAGAACACAGAAGGAGAGTATTCGCAGATCGGTGGCCGCATTTTTCCGGGAACCGACCGTGAGGTCGTGGTCCAGGAAGCCATCTTCACGCGCGTCGGTACCGATCGCATCATGCGGTACGCCTTTGAATTTGCTCGTCAGATCGGCCGCAAACATGTTACGTCCGCAACGAAATCGAACGGCATATTTCACTCCATGCCTTTCTGGGATGAGCGCTTCGCCGCGATCTCGCGCGAGTATCCCGACGTCGCCGCCGACCAGTATCACATCGACATTCTCGCGGCGCGCTTTGTGATGTCACCGGAGATTTTCAGTGTCGTCGTTGGCAGCAATCTCTTCGGCGACATCCTCTCTGATCTCGGCCCGGGTCTCACCGGTACCATCGCGCTTGCTCCCTCTGCGAACATCAATCCCGAGCGGAAGTTCCCTTCCATGTTCGAACCCGTGCACGGCTCTGCACCCGATATCGCAGGGAAAGGAATCGCAAATCCGATAGGGCAAATATGGTCCGCTGCGATGATGCTCGACCACCTTGGTGAACCCGAAGCCGGAAAGGTGGTATTGAAGGCGATTGAGTCGGTCCTGTCCTCTCCGGGCGCTCCACTCACGCCCGACCTTAAGGGCAAAGCCACAACCAGTGATTTGGGCCGTGCCATCGCTAGCGCAGTAGAGAAGATCTGACCAGGCGATCGCAACCAATACACCCATAACTCGCCCTGCTGGTATACATTTGCCGTTAAGCTGACCAATACAGGTTTCTAACAATTGGCAAACACCCTGAACTGGCGGTTGGCCTGGGGCGTTTTTGTTTTCTACGTCTCAGTGCACTGCGCGTACCCAGTGGAGCCAGCCGAAGCGCTTGATCGCAATTGGCTGATCACATCACTCCTCAATGGAAGCCGGCTCGCTAACCGTAATATCTTTGATATCGCTTTCGAAAGAGAACCTTCTTCGACGCGGCTGAAAGCAATCTGGGTCGCCTCGTCCGATGGGTTGCATCGCTATGACGGGTACCAGTGGCGTCGCTACACTCAGGCGGATGGCCTGCCCAGCAATTTTGTCCGTTGTGTTCTCGTCAGCCGCACCGGCCAGCTTTGGATCGGCACTTCGGAGGGTGCAGGAGTCTTCGACGGCCGCTCCTTTTCTCGAAACGGATCGGATAAAGGTCTCGCCGGCACGAATGTCCGGCGCATAGTAGAGGAGATCGATGGAACGCTTTGGTTCTGCAGCGATAGCTGGCCGAACGCTTCAGGTCAGGGCGGCTTGAGCAGTCTGCGTAATGGCCGGTGGCGAAGCTTGCACAGTCGCGACGGTCTCCCGAGCAACTACGTTGTCAATTTTTTCCGCAACTCGGAGGGACGCCGATTCGCCGTCACCTCCGGAGGACTGGCCGAACTCCAGGGCGAGCACTGGACAATGCCTCTCCGCGCACTCGCCAGACCCGGCATGAACTGGGGTTCCGGCTCCATTGCTGAATCTGCACGCTTCGGGATGATCGTCTCTACTGGAACCGACCTCTTCGTGCTCAAAAACGGCACATGGAGCACCACCCATACGCTCAAACATGAGCATGGGATTATCGCCACTTCGGACGGCAGCATTCTGGGATGTGGCACCCTGGGGCCCAATGAGAGGGCCTTCTTCGAGTGGACGGGTGATGGCTGGAAACGTGCCTCCGGAGCTTTCTCGACGACGCACGATTACATCGAGAACTTGGCAGAGGGTCCGGATGGCGCCATTTACGCGGTGGGCTTCGACTGCTTACGCCGTTGGCAGCGGCGCGGATCGGAGTGGCACGCCTACCCGAACATGCCCAAACCGCAGATCGCGGACCCATTTGGTGCTGTCTGGGCTATGGACGAGCGCGGCTCCTATATGCAAAAAGAGCGCCGCTGGTACGAAATAGGTCCACCCTACCGAGCTCTGCTTCCCGGCAGAACCGGCATGTGGGCTTGGGATGCGCACAACCTCTTTTTCTGGAAAGACTTCGACCCCCGTGGACGTACGCAAATTCAGACCGCGATTGAGACATACGAGACAGTCTCACTCGATCACAGCGGAAGAGTTTGGGCCTTCGGACACGATCGCATGGGAAGGCAACGGCTCTTGCGTCTCGACTCGAACAAATGGGCAGAGATGAACATTCCCCAGAGTGTGTGGCTGTTGGGAACACCCGATCCAAGCGGAGGTATGTGGTATCTTGCCCATCAAAAAAACGGGGAAAATAATATTCTTCAAGTCGAGAACAGCATCACATCCTATCCTGTCCCAGATAGTCTTCTTTCCCGATACGTGAATTCGATATACGCAGATGGCCAGGGGAACGTCTGGCTGCTGGGCGAAACAGGGTTGCACCGGTGGCGCAAAGAACATCCGCTCACTTGGGAAACGATCTCCGGTTTACCGGGATCCAGTTTGACCGGCTGTCTGGAGCAAGGCGGTGTCATATGGTTAGTTGTTTATTGATTAGTGTTTGGAATTAGTG
>JBJMGJ010000428.1:0-4202 GCA_045807965.1 Bryobacteraceae bacterium
AGGTCCCCGAACCATCGTTTCCTTTTGTTGTAGGACCTGTTCTGCTGTTCGCTGTTGCATATATCCAAGAGCGTAAGGCGCGATCAACTCTGAAGCTGAATGGCGCATTTCGAGCTGCCGTCGACGCGCCATCGCCCAGCAATGGATGGCAGCGCGATTGCCGGCTTAGGTAATATCCCGATCTCATCGTACCGCCCGTTGGGGACAGTTACCGATTGGTCATTAAGGGGTGTCGGATGCAGTTGTCGTTTTTTAGCGTCCTCGCCGGCCGGCGAGGACGCTCCCTGTTTATCTTTGTCGTTTTCAATTGGCTCAGCGTGACGCTGGCGCTTGCCGCTCTGGCTGCGGAGGTTTCCGGTCCCAGGTCCGGGCAGGAAGGTGTGGTCCTGGAAAAAGTGGACCAGGACTCGATTGGCGAGAAGGCAGGACTTCAACGCGGAGATCTGCTCCTGGCCTGGTCTCGAGAGACAGAGAGCGGACGAATTGACTCGCCGTTTACGTTGAATGAGGTGGAAATCGAGCAGGGTCAGCGGGGTGCGGTGCAGGTGCGTGGTCGTCGTGGCGTGGCGTCGAAGACCTGGGTCCTGCAACCGCAGGCTTGGGGTCTGACGAGCCGCGCCGTATTAAGGTTCGATCTGCAGCGGCTTTACGCAGAAGGCGGCGACCTATTTAAGCTAGCCAAATTTGTTGAGGCCGCTGACCGCTGGCGAGCAGCGACAGCGCAGCTTGTCGATTCCGAACCACCATGGCTTGCAACCTGGCTTTTCCTGCAAATAGCAAAATCGGAAGGCAAAGCCGGACGCTGGCCGGAATGCGATAGCGCCTATGACGACGCGCTAAGGCATGCAGTGCACGCGGGGCAAACAGTCCCTATCCAGGTATTCGAGGCTTGGGCTGAGAGTTTCCGCGAACGAAACGACCTGGTTCGGGCAGAAAGATACTATTCGCAGGCGCTCGAAGAAAGCCGCAAGCAAGGCTCTGAAAATCTGTTCGAAGCGCGGTGCCTACACTACATTGCTGACGTGGCCGCAGCACGAGGTGATTCGCCCAAAGCCGAGGATTACTCCTTGCAAGCCGTCCTGATTCGAGACAAGCTTGCTCCCGAAAGCCGGCAAATGGCTGCCGCTCTCAACAACTTGGGTAATTTCGTGGCCCTTCGGGGTGATCTAGCAAAAGCGGAGGAATATCATCGCCGAGCGCTGGCAATTCAAGAGAAGCTGGGGCCAGGCAGCCGCCGGATCGCCGTGACCCTTAATTTCCTAGCTGCTGTTACTAGCGGGCGAGGTGATCTGGACGAAGCTGAGAAATATTGTCTTAAAGCTCTGGAGATTCAGCAAAAGCTCGAACCGGCGAGTGGCGGTGTCGCATGGAGCCTCGCCAACCTGTCCGTGATCGCTCTCGAGCGACGTGATCTGGGAAGAGCAGAAGAGTATGCGCGTAAAGCTTTGGACATTGGGCAGAAGCAAGCGGGTGGCAATTCAGATGTGTCTCCAACGCTGAGGCTTCTCGGTGAGGTGCTCCTTCGTCGTGGCGATCTGGAAGAAGCCGAAAAGAACTTCCGCCAGGCTCTGGTCATGAACAAGAAGTTCGGTCGTGAGGGTATAGATATCGCGCGGAATCACACTAACCTCGGCGAGATAGCCCAGCGGCGGGGAGATCTTGTGGCGGCACAGCAATATTACTCGCAGGCCGCATCCACCTTTGAGAAATTAGCTCCCGAGAGTATTCTGTATGCCGAGTCGTTGCACACGCTCGGCTCGCTTCTGCGCAGGCAGGGTCAACTTGATGCTGCTGATCCGGTGCTGAATCGCGCGCTCGAGGTGTTGGAGACCCAGACGACCCGGCTGGGCGGTAACGAAGAGCTTCGTTCCAGCTTCCGGGCCCGATTTGCCGGATACTACCGCGATTATGTGGATTTACTGTTGACGCGACAGCTCCCAGAACGCGCGTTCCATGTTGTCGAGCGCTCGCGAGCACGTTCCTTGCTAGCCATGTTAGCCGAGCGGGACTTTCTTTTTGGGACTGATTTGCCACGCGAGATCCAGGAAGCTCGCCGGAGAAATGCAGGACAGTACGATCAGGTGCAGGCTCAGATGGCCCAGCTTAGTCTGACCAAAGATGCTGCCCAGGTCCGATCGTTGCAGGGGCGCTTGCGCGACCTGGCAGTTGAGCGCGAGAACTTGGCGGAGCGCATTCGGCGCGGCTCACCGCGTTTCGCTGCATTGCAATATCCACAACCGCTTGACGTCAGCGCGACGCGGCATGCTCTAGATCCCGGTACCGTGCTGCTGTCCTACTCAGTCGGCCGAGACGAAACCGTGCTCTTTGTTGTGCAGCCGCCTGGTCCTGGTCCGCCCGTGCTGGTATCGCATATCCCTGTGGGCGACACGGCACTGCGGGAGCAGGTAAAGGAATTCCGGCAATTGGCGCAGCAACGAAGTATGACCAACGTGGCCGCGCTGCAGGGCCGGGCACAGAAGCTGTATGATCTCCTGCTGAAACCCGCCGAGCCGCAGTTGGCTGGGAGCCAGCGGATTCTCATCCTCCCTGATGGCCCACTCCACACTCTCCCCTTTGCCGCACTCCGTCGTGAATCCCAGTATCTGATCGAATGGAAGCCGCTGCATGTGGCGCTATCGGCTACCGTGTATGCAGAACTGAAAAAGACACGGCACCTATTTGAGCCTGGTGCTCTGCAGCTGGCCGCCTTCGGCGCTCCACATTACCCGAAGAAGGACAGCCAGGCGGTGACACGTGGCGATCCCGAGCTGCGCTCAACGCTGTTGGAGCGCGGCTTCGAATTCAGCCCGCTTCCGTATAGCCGTGAGGAAGTGCACAGCATCACAGCTTTGTTTCCCGGCCGCAGTCAGGAATTCCTCGATTCGGAGGCCACCGAGGAGAGAGTCAAATCGATTAGCAAACAGGTGCGGTATGTGCATTTCGCCACACACGGCATACTGGATGAGCGCCTTCCCTTGAACTCAGCGCTGGTGCTCACGATTCCGGACGCGGTAGAAGGCCGCGACAACGGGCTACTGCAAGCATGGGAGATCTTCGATCAAGTGCGTATGGACGCGAATCTGGTCGTGCTCTCAGGTTGCCGAACGGGCTTGGGCGAGGAACTCAGCGGCGAAGGGCTGGTGGGGTTAACTCGCGCATTCCAGTATGCAGGAGCGCATTCCGTTCTGGCTTCCTTGTGGAGTGTGGATGACCGCCGGACGGCGCAATTGATGAAGTGCTTCTATCAACATCTCGAGAGCGGAGCAAGCAAAGACCAAGCGCTTCGGGCAGCACAGCTCGAATTCCTGCGCACGCACGCGGCATCTCCGTTCTACTGGGCTGGATTTTCCTTGATAGGGGATTGGCTATAGGTGACCTCCCGCTTTCCATGCCTGGGAAGGCAGATCCTCGTGTTCCTGCCGCGCGCTCAGCGGCCCATGCCGAGCTATAGATTGGGCTTGCAGATTCTGGCCTTGCGTTCTTTGCCTTTGGCATCGACATAGTACAAGCTTTTTCCCTCGACGCAGAACTTAACGATCCAGGGCAACTCTTTGACCCAGGGTGCTATGGACGCCGGGTCAACAGCCGATGGCGAAATGGACGGATATGGTTCTGATGTAAGGACGGTGGTCCTCTCAGCGACATAGCTTCCTGTATCGGACCAAATTGTAAAGCGGATCCTCGCATTCGGTAACCGCGGAGGCATGTGCGGCGCGGCTGCATAGGGAAGATTCTGACCGGGTTGCTGCGGCCCAACTAATTGCGGAGTCTGTTCGAAGTCTTCTGATCTATACGGGTCAATGGAGGCTACGTGCACGGAGTCAAGCCTGCCGATCCGCCAAACACGTCGCTTATCAGCACCCAGGCTCGTACTGACGATTAAGATCATAAGCAGAATTGCTCGAATCACCATGTTCGCTTCTCCAAAGCCGTTTTCACTTATAAGTGTGCGGAGCCGCCGAAACATTTCCTGCCCGGCTGTGGTGCAAACGCGGAACCTACATTCGCGGTGGCGGTCATAATGGACCGGGATGAGCCCATCTGAATCGGCACTGCACCTGTTCAAGGGACGGCATTTCGACCAAGAGGTGATCGTGCTGTGCGTGCGATGGTATCTCAGCTACAAGCTGAGCTCGCGCGATCTGGTGGACATGATGGACGAGCGCGGGATCGGACTGGCACACACGACGATTCTGCGTTGG
>JBJMGJ010000429.1:0-2866 GCA_045807965.1 Bryobacteraceae bacterium
CCCAACGCGTGTCGGGATCAAAGTTTCCCTCCTGCTCGGCCAGCACCTCATCGAGCACCTGGTTGATGATCCCCAGTGCCGTGCGGACAGTCATCGCCTTGCCGTTGCTTTCGACCACCTTCAGACCTCCTGATCTGCGGGATTTTGATTTGGAACTGAGTTCAGAGTTACACCCTCCCCTGCGAGCGAGTAGACAAGTCGCAGGCTGGTGCCTGGATACGTGAACTCGGCCGCGTTGAGATGTTCCAGCAAATGGGCGATCGCTCGGTTGGATCGTGGATTCGACATCGGATGAACATGCACACGCAGCACCTGCTGCTCCATCTCAGGCATTAGGTCCGCCTCGGAGCTATACACATCGCGCAACAGGCTGCGGGCGTCGTCAGTCCGCGCCAGCGACTCGCGCACGATTGATGCCATCGCCGTCTCGGCGCGGTAGGCGATCATCTTGACGGTGTCGACCAGTTGCTTACGGCTGGGGGCCAAACGCTCGAATTTTTCCGTCTCGGGCAACACGTCCCACGCGAGGTGGCTGGGCGTCTCCTTCAACTTGCGCTTGAGGTCCGTCAGATCCTTCTCGAACTGCTCGATCGCTTCCACCAATTCCGCTTTCTGCCTTTCCCATTTGGCCCGCGCGGCCTCGTCGGATTCGGGGTGCAATGTCAAGGCGGCGAAGCGGGCTTGCCGATGGGTGAGCTTGGACTGGAGCGCACGTTTCTGGCGGTCCAGTTCGCGCCACTTGGGGTTGACCACGGGCCGCTTGGTCTCAGGAATCTCCTCCGTGCGATACTCGTTAAGCAGGTCAATGGCAAAGTGTTCCATCATGTAGCGGAAGAAGTTTTCCTGGGACCACCGGCTGAACAACTGGGCAGCGTCTTGCAACGCCAATTCGCCGTAAGCCGTGCTGATCAGGCTGACCTGATGCCCACTTTGGGTCCGCTTGCGGACCTCCCGCACCCAGAGCCCGCTCTTGCGGTCTCCGATCCAACTCCCCCGCTCGGCAAGTGGGAGCCAGACCTGCTCGCCGCTCGGCAACGTCGTTTCGATCTCCGCGAACTCGGCGGCCGGCCAATCGTCCTTGGGATACTTGTGGTAGGTGATGCAGGCAATGCGGTGGCTCTGCCACATCTCCTTGAAGAACTCCGGGCTGTACCCTTCGCGGTCGAACAGGATGAGAAAGCGTGCGCGGTAGCGATCGGCCTCGAGTTCCTCCGCACTCGGCTGGCCGGGGACGTCCTTCAGCAGACGCGGCACGATGTCGCTGCGCAAAGCCTCCAGGAGACCGTGGTCGATCGGTCGTTCGACGGTGAAAAACGGCTGGCCCAGAGCGTCATTGACCCAGTAGTCGGTGGTCCCCCGCAGACACAATCGCTGCCGGGAGACATAGCGTTTGGGCAACGCGGTCTGGCTGCCATGATAGAGGCGAACGTGCCCGTCCACATACAGGGCGCCGGCCAGTTCCGGCGCGGTCTTCAGCCAGTCTTGGGACAAGAGCCCGGCCCACTTGAGGGGGCCGTCGTCGATACTGAGGGCGGCCAGCTTGCGCCGCAGACAACGAACTTCGGGAATGCGGTCCAGCCCTGACAGCTTGCCCAACTCGCCCGGGGGCTGGTACTGCAACTGCTCAACGGCCTTGATGCGACACAGCGCCATGTACGCCAAGAGGACAATCACGTGCAGCGTGCTGTAGTAGCCGCGCAACTGTGCCAGGCAATCGTGGAGGTGTCGAAACAGGCCATTCTCGGCCAGGGCCGGCAAGGCGCAGAGCACGCCGCCAAAGGAGACGTCGTGGCAGCTTTCAAAACGGGTCGGAGCCCCGTCCAGAAGACCGAATGCCGCCAGCACACGTTCATCGGGCCGAGTACACGCCGTGCCCATTTCCGCGGCCGCATCGGCGACGGCCCGGGTGGACTTGTCGGTGGCGATGGACCGCTGTGGAGCTGGAGCTTTTTCTGGTACTGGCTCTCGCGGACCGAGCGTACCGGGCACGGTCAGTCGTCCCTGCTGGATCGCTTTGCGGAGTGTGTCAAGTTTGAGGCCGAGGTGCTCGGCGACATCTCTGCGGCTCCAAGCTGCCCCCAGCAGCTGTTGTGCTTGGGCCGTGACCTGGGGCGTCATCACCGAGGCACCGCGAGGCGCGCGAGGCGTGTAGAACGCTTTCACACCCCCGGCGCGATACTTGTTGACGTTACGAATGATGCTGTTCTTGGAGACACCGAAGGCCCGCACGATATCGACTTGGCGGCACGCGCCCTGGCAGACCAGTTGGGCGGTGAACATCTGAAACGAGCCGCGGTCGCTCTCGGCGTGATGAAACACCGGCTGAGCGCCGCAGAAGTAGGTCCATTGATCATTTTCGCGCGCGACACTGATCAAGTCGTTAATGCGCGTGGCACCGTCGGCAATGAGCGGTAATAATGCTTGGGGAATGGTACCTTCCTCCTGGTAAGTGCCAGGTGATCTGGACAATCACGGAAGGTACCATTTCCATTTCCCGCCCCGCTATTCAGATTCTACAGACCAGCATTCCTCAAACCCCGCTTCCGCAGGCAGATAAGCCCAGCGTCCCTCAACCAGCCACAGTCCCCAGATCAGGAGGTCTGAGATTGTACTCGGCTTGCCCGTAGTGTATGCCTGTCCTGATCCGCGGCCCAACTTCGTGTCGGGATTTCGCGGCCCAACCTCATGTCGGGTGACAAGACCTTTCCCCCGAAACGGGAAACACGAAATGCGGGCAAAGCCCGCTTCCGCTGCCTGATCCCAGGGTATGGGCAGCAAGGGAACAGGGAACGGGGTTTATTGCCAAACGTCCCGGAAAGGTATAGTGGCGTGAAGATCAGCTTACCTATATCTGGGCGAGGTGACG
>JBJMGJ010000430.1:0-7695 GCA_045807965.1 Bryobacteraceae bacterium
CGCTGCAATCGCGATCCGAGTATCGAAGCGGCGAATCAACTCCTCCAAAACAAACACAGCGCCGGCAATGGGCGCATTGAATGCTGTCGCGATACCGGCACCTCCGCACGAGGCCAACAGGGCAATGCAATCCGCGCGAGACAAGCCCAGCCTTTTACCAACGAACCAACCGATTGCTGCTCCCATTTGCACGCTCGGGCCTTCCCGGCCCAGCGCAAGCCCGCCACCGATGGCCAGCAACCCTCCAATGAATTTCACGGGCACCAGGGTAAGAGGTGAAGGATCCAGTTTGCCTTCCGCTACAGCCTCGACGTGAGGTATGCCGCTTCCGGCAGCGTACGGAGACAATCGCCGCACCATCGAAGCTGCGACCGCGGATGCGGCTGCTACCAATGCGATCGTGACCGCTAGACCAGCTAATGCCCAGCCATGCGCATGAGAGATGAAGGCATCGCGCCAGTGGTCCGCACCCTGAAGTAGCAGGCGAAACACTGATACCAGGAGTCCGGTGAGCGCGCCTGCGAAACAGGACAAAAGCGAGAGCAGCAGTACGGATCTGCGATCGCGGGTCCGGAATGCCATCGCTATAAAGCTGTCACGCGTTGATGCGCGTCCGGACGCCGGTCCGTCGATTCGTAGAGATTGGGCTTTCCAGCAACTGATGAGCAATGCACAGTTGCTATAAAGCCGAAGCGAGTTCTCTTTTGGAGCTATGTAACGGGAACCTCTCCGTCAGGCTCGCTACGCCGTCCTGTACTTTTGCAATCACCTCATGGGAACCCGGGTTTTGCAGAACCTGGGCAATCAGCTCGGCTACACGCTCCATTTCAGCTTCTTTGAAGCCGCGTGTTGTGACGGCGGGGCTGCCCAACCGGATACCGCTGGGGTTTAGCGGCGGGTTCACATCGAATGGAATCGCGTTTTTGTTCACGGTGATAAACGCTTCATCGAGAGCCCTTTCGGCCTCTTTGCCCTTCACGTCCTTCGAGAAAACATCGATGAGGAACATGTGAGAGTCGGTGCCGCCGCTCACCACCCGTAGGTCTTCTTTCTGCAATGCACCGGCTAACGCACGCGCGTTCCGAATGACTTGCTTCTGATACTCACGGAAATCACTCGAAAGAGCCTGGAGGAAACAGACGGCTTTGGCCGCGATGACATGGATAAGCGGGCCGCCTTGTGCGCCGGGGAATACGGCTCGATCGATGTCTTTGCCGAATCTCTCGCGAGCCAGAATCATGCCCGCGCGCGGGCCGCGGAGTGTCTTGTGAGTGGTAGAGGTTACGATATCGGCGTGCTCGCACGGATTCGGGTAAACGCCTGCAGCAATCAGCCCGGAGTAGTGGGCCATATCGACAACGAACACCGCGCCCACTGCGTCCGCGATTTCGCGGAAGCGAGCGAAATCAATCACTCGCGAATAGGCACTCGCGCCGGCGATGATCACCTTGGGCCGATGCTCTTCGGCTAACTTGGCCACTTCGTCGTAGTCAATTATTTCGTCTTCGCGTCGAACACCGTACGCGACCACCTTGTACAGCTTGCCTGAGAAGTTGAGCGGATGGCCGTGGGTCAGGTGACCCCCGTGAGCAAGGTTCATGCCGAGAATGGTGTCGCCGGGCTGCAGCACCGACGCGTATGCCGCTTCATTCGCTTGCGATCCGGAATGTGGCTGGACATTGGCGTACTCTGCACCAAACAGCTTCCTGGCGCGCTCGCGAGCCAAGTTTTCGACAACGTCCGCGTATTCGCAGCCGCCGTAGTAGCGTTTGCCCGGATACCCTTCGGCGTACTTGTTCGTGAACACCGAGCCGGTGGCCTCAAGAACTGCTTTTGAGGTGAAGTTTTCACTGGCGATTAGCTCAAGCCGCGTATTCTGCCGGTCGGCTTCGTTCTGAATCGCTTCGTAGATTTCGGGATCTACTTGTGCGAGCGGGCGTGCCAATTCGTTCTGTGCGTTCATCGAATAATCTCCATTGTCTCTTAAATCCAGTTAAGGAAAGCCGGAGCCCGGGGAACACCACCGCGCATAATGAGAAGACCAGATGCGTTGGAGTTCTCTCTTTATCCCCACGTTGCGCGAGACGCCTACGGAAGCAGAAGTCATCAGTCATCAACTGCTTCTCCGTGCCGGCTATGTGCGCCAGCTTTCCGCCGGAATTTATAGTTACCTGCTCCTCGCTCAGCGCTCACTTCTGAAGATCCAGAACATCGTGCGCGAGGAGATGAATGCCATCGGAGGCCAGGAGATTCTGTTGCCCGCGCTAAACCCGGCTGAGGTGTGGCAGGAGTCCGGCCGTTGGGAAATCATGGGGGATAACCTGTTCCGTCTGAAGGACCGCTGGAACCGCGATTTCTGCCTCGCTATGACGCACGAAGAGGTCGTGACCACAATCGCGCGCGGTGAGCTTCGCAGCTACAAGCAGCTGCCTCAGGTCTGGTATCAGATACAAACCAAATTTCGTGATGAACCGCGTCCGAAAGCGGGTCTGCTGCGTGTCCGGCAGTTCATCATGAAGGACGCCTACACGTTCGACATTGATGCTGCGGGACTCGATAAGGCGTATCAAGATCAGTACGACGCCTATCGCAGAATCTTCGATCGTTGCGGGCTCGAGTACATGATTGTCGAGGCCGATTCGGGCGCTATGGGCGGATCGCAATCGCACGAGTTTATGGTGCGCTCGGATGCTGGTGAGGATACTGTGGTCCACTGCAAGGCCTGTGGCTACGCGGCCAACCTGGAGAAAGCCTCGTCCCGAGCAACCGAACCAATGGCTGCCGATCCAGAGGATGATCTCACTCCCGAGGAGTTTCACACTCCCGGGCTAAAGACCATAGCCGATCTTTCCGTTTTCACCAAGCTGCCCGAATCGTCGCAGATGAAAAGTCTGGTGATGGTGGCGGAGGGCAAACCGGTACTGGTCATGCTGCGGGGCGACCATCAGCTCAGTGAAACGAAATTGGCGGGCGTTCTGGCAGCAACTGATCTTCGTCCGGCGCATCCTGGCGAGATTGTGGATTGGTTGGGCGCCGGCGCGGGTTCTCTCGGTCCGGTTGGCGTCAAGAACATGCGCGTGCTCGCGGACAATGCGCTGCAGGGGCGGCGCAATATGATCTCGGGGGCCAATCGAGACGATTACCATTTACGTCATGTCACGCCGGGCGAGGACTTCTCGCCCCAGTTTTTCGATTTGCGCCAAGTGGCCGAGAATGACGGATGTATTGTGTGCGGCTCACCGCTGGAACTGACGAAGGCGATCGAGCTGGGCCATATCTTCAAGCTCGGGTACCGCTATTCGGAGCCCATGGGATTGCGTGTTTTACGCGAGGACGGCAAAGAAGTGACGCCCATCATGGGTTCGTATGGGATTGGTATCGAGCGCATCCTTACCTGTGCGATTGAGCTCTTCCACGACAAAGACGGCATGAAACTCCCTCCTGCGATTGCGCCATTCAGTGTGGTATTAACGCCCGTGAACTATGCGGATGCACTGCAGCGTGAGGCGATCGATCTCCTGTACCGGGACTGCCTGAAGAATGGCATCGATGTGTTGCTGGACGATCGCGACGAGAGACCCGGTGTGAAGTTTAAGGACGCTGATTTGATCGGAATTCCGTTCCGGGTCGTGGCTGGAAAGAAGATTGGCGAGGGCAAAGTGGAATTGGTCGAGCGGCAAACGAAGGCTTCGGAAGAAGTGCTACTCACCGATGTTGTCTCGCGGATGCAGGCAAAGCTGCTGGCCTAAGTGCGTGATCCGTTTAGTGCCCGAATGGCGCGGCCATTTGCGGAAGGCCGGCTTGATCAATACACGAACCATGATTGTTCAACAACAGTTCGGTGGATCGCCGTTTTCGTCGATTTCCGGAATGCCGACCGGCTGGAAACGGAGCGTCCCGCCGGCCGACGATCAGTTGCGCCGGCCGACAGTGAACGTGGGATCGGCAACTAAGAATCCTCAGGAATCCCTCGGCTTGCGAGAGGAGGCGGCACTGCTGCCGCACGTGCCGGTTACCTAGAAAGGATCGTCCTCATAGCAGAGGTCGCAGTAGTAGATCACCTTTGATTCTGCGGGTGACGAGTCCTCTGGGCGAAAGGTTTGTGCGTGGATCATGCCTGGGCAACAATGCTCTGCCACGTCTGAATGTCGCTGAGGCCATCCAGGATCGCAACCTGCACATTTCGCGTTGCCGAACTGATGTTCTGACTCGCCGATTCGGCAGTTCTCAGGCATGCTAGTTTTCGTCTTAGAAGCTGTTATATAGCCGAAGTCCGTCAGCCAGCAACCCCGGCCGGAACACGACCCGGAGAAGAGTCGCGCTCCACCGGACTTGTTTCGGAACCCGCCAAGTACGAACGAAGCTCGACTTCACTTCGTCGTGAAAAGAAGGATCGCAGATTCTCGCCGGGATTCCGCTGGTCGAGATAACCTCGAAGCAAGCGCTCGATCGCTGCCGGGACTTCAGTCGCGGCGCAACGATACCCCACCGGGCGGGCAATCGTCTGAAAAGCGCCAACGCCACCGCCTAAGCAGAAGTAGTATGCATCTACGAATTGCCCATTCACCTTCAACTTCTTGCCTTCAATTCCGATGTCCGAGAGCCAGTGTTGACCGCAGCTATTTGGACATCCCGTGACATGAAGTTTTAAATGCTCCTCAAATCCTGGCAGACGGTCGTCCAACTCCTCAACCAACCAGCGAGCGAAATTCTTGGTTTCCGTGATCGCCAGCCGACAGAATTCGGTGCCCGTGCAGGTGATGATGCCGCGCCGGAATGAGGTTGCTTCTACCGGCAACCCTACTGCGTCCAGTCCCTTGCCGACGGCCTCAGCGTTCCGCTCCGGCACGTTCACAATGAGCAGACTTTGGGCCGCAGTAGTTCGGAGTTCACCGCCTGCGAATGTATCAGCCAGATCTGCTGCCGCGCGCATCTGCTCGGGCGTGATACGGCCTCGCAACACGGACGTACCGACATAGTAGTAGCCTGGCTGCTTCTGCGCCCGAATTCCCACATGATCACGGAAGACATCGGCAGGGGCCGCTTCGGGCTCGGCTGGGTCCAAGTCAAAGCCGATAAGCCGTTCGAGCTCCCTTTGGAAGCTCTCTTCGGTCCAGCCATGCTGTTTGAACAAGTACTTCAATCGGGCACGTTCACGATGCTGTCTTAAGACATCGGCGTCGCGAAAAATGCGCGTAATACCCAGAATTACTTCGGGTACCTGATTCCAACGCACGAATGCATTCAGACGCCTTGCGAAGAACGGCTCGCTCGATAGCCCCCCGCCTACGCGCAGAGAAAACCCAACTTCTTCCTCGCTGCCTCGCACCCGCTTAATAGCGGTGAGTCCGATGTCGTTGATTTCCGGATAGCAACACCAGGACCGGCAACCCGTGATGCAGATCTTGTATTTACGAGGCAAGTTGTAGAACTCGGGGTTGCCCACCAGCATCTGAGTGGCCCGGAGCACCAAGGATGAAGCGTCACAAATCTCGTCCGAATCTACACCCGCCAAGGGGCAACCCGTGATGTTGCGCGTGTCATCGCCACAAGCGGACATAGTGGTCAAGCCGCAACGCCATAGCCGTTCGAAGATCTCTGGAAGGGCTTCGATTGGGATCCAATGTAGCTGGATATTGTGCCGCACCGTGATGTCTGCCACACCTCGGCCATAACCGGACGCTAAATCAGCGATCGTGCGCAGTTGGTGGGAGAATAACAAGCCATTTGGCAGGCGAATGCGCAGCATGAAGAATGGGACCGATAGGCCTTCGCCACCTTTTCCACCGAGCACTCCCGCCCCATCTCCCTGAGGGTATATACCCCACCAACGCAAGTAAGTACCCAGCCATTCTGGCGAAACGGATTCATATCCCGACCGGGCGAATTGCCGTATTTCCTCCAGGCACTCCCAAGGGTTCTTTTGTTGTTTTAGCCTTTCGGCGCGCTGTGCTTTTGTTTCCTTTTGAGGAGAAGACATCAGATCTGACCCATTCTCGATAGGGCTTACTCAAATCATACGCCCCACGGGATAGGTGATCTTTACGGACGTAAGATAACAGCCCATGCAGGATTCTTGTTTCTTGACGTTGGAGCCGCCCTCGCATACTGGCGCAGCGCGTAGCCTTGCGATTTCAGTTTTCAGCGAACATCGCTTGCAGACGCTCCGTCGGGAAAAATTCCCGCCATAAGGTCTGCGACCTTGTGCTCACGGTCGGTCGGGCGCACCCGCGCGGTGGCTGGCATAAATCCTTGCCATCTGACTTACGGAGATACGACTGTGCACCACAATTCGTATTCTGTGCTGGTTCTTGGTGAGCCAATCGCTGCAAGCGCTAGGAGTGTGAAGCATTTCGATCGCATCGCCGCCGGATTTCGTCGTGTCAATGTGCCACGATCGCCCATAGCCGTTCAACGTGGGCTCATTATCCACTTGCACTAGGTCGGGCTCGAGAAGAAGGATGAAGCTGCTTAGCTTCAAGGTTACGGCAATCCGGACAGAACTGCCTATTACATCGGCAAAGGCGCTTCGACCACACAGCCCCAGGAGAAATCAGAGGCGGCGGTCAAGCTGACAGTAGAACTAGCATTTGCAAAGCCGGAGCGGCGGCAACATCTGCCAATGTGTAGCGATCCATCTCGGCAAAGAAAGCGGCTTGTGCGCGGTCGAGCGCAGTCTTCAGCAGGCACTTATTCTCTAGCGGGCACGCGGGTTTGGCGCAATCCACTATTGCTCTTTCGCCCTCAGTGGTCCGTAGAACCTCACCAATCCTGATCTGCTCCGGCGATCGGGACAGGCGGACACCGCCGCCGTTACCCCGTGTGGTCACAAGAAAGCCCTCACGCCCTAACTCGTGCACAACCTTCACCATGTGTGTGTAGGACACGTTGAACGTCGAGGCAGCGCCGCGGACCGTTACGGTTGCCCGCAACGGGTCCTTCCGGCTTGCCAGATACATCAACACGCGAAGACTGAGATCAGAAAAGAGCGTTAGCTGCATGTAAGTCGAGCTAAGTAGTTGTCAGCGTTTCTTCACTAGCTCTGGCCACCTCAGAATCGAATGAGGGATCCGGCGCGAACGCCTCGCTGTAACGCTTTGCGAGTGGAACACCCAAACTATCCAAGATCGAGCTCACTGCGTTCATGAAGCCGATTGGACCGCAGTAGTAATACTCCGCATCGCGACCCGGCAAATACTGCGCGAGCGAATCGCGAGTGATCCGGCCGCGGTGATCGTAATCTGTATCCGACTCATCTGTGGAGGAAGGATGTTCGTAGTAGATGACGGACCGAACGAGCGGGTGCGCCTCGGTAAGACCCAAAACCTCCTCGCGGAACGCATGATGGGCTCGGCTCGCTGTTGCATGTACAAACAGCGTCTCGCGGCGGTTCTGCCGGGCGAGTTGCTGCAGCATGCACAAAGCAGGGGTGATCCCGACTCCGCCGCTGATCAGAACGACTGGCGCATTGCTGCTTTCGTTGATTGCAAAGTGGCCGCCCGGTGCGTGGACAAGAACCGTACGGCCCTCCTCGACGTGGTCGTGCAAGTAGTTGGAAATCTGGCCTTGCGGACTGGCTTCATCAGGGGCCGACTCCCGTTTCACACTGATGCGGTAATACTCTCCATTCGGAAGTGAAGAGAGGCTGTACTGCCGAATCTGCTCGAACTCGGATCCGGGAATTCGGACCTTTAC
>JBJMGJ010000431.1:0-6343 GCA_045807965.1 Bryobacteraceae bacterium
CGTGTCCCGCATGATGGCATGGTAGAGAAGATCTTTGCTGATTTCTTTGTCGGCCCTCTCGAGCGCGGTCGGGTCCGAACTATGGACGAGATCGGAGAAATAGGTGGACATCGGCGGCTGGCTCGTCTTAGCGAGCGTCTCGAAGAAGGCTCTCGTGCTCGGAATGAGGTGCGGTTTCGTGTCGAATTGGCTTAGTTTAGTCATGGCGCGGCTCAGATGAAAAATTGCATTGTCCGGCCTTGGCATAGACGAGTGGGTTGATGTTCCCCGGGCAGTGATGAGCAGCGTGATCCCGGATTTGTCGGCAGTTGAAATGCTCACGTATCGTACGCTCCCATCGGGATTCTTCATAATCCAGCCGCCTTCATTCAGGGCAAATTCGCAATCGATTTTGTCCCAATGAGAATCGGCAAGAGTCGTCGTGTTGTATTTGCCTCCTTCCTCGTCTGCTTCGGACAGGAAAATGACGTCACGATTGAGCGGAATTTTGTTTCGCGCAAGGCGCATCACGGCTTCCGCAAAGACAGCCAAACCGCCCTTGAAGTCGAGTGCACCTCGGCCGTACACATAGCCGTCCTTGACAGTCCCAGCAAACGGTTCGAAGCTCCATTTTTCTCGTTCAACCCCGACCACATCGGCGTGAGCAGCCAGGAGGATCGGCTTCTTCGCGCCGTTGCTCTTTAGGCGGGCAATGAAGTGAGCCTTCGTCGCATCGGGCGTGGGGATGATCTCGACCTCAAAGCCAAGCGGCTTGAATTTGGAGACAAGCAACTCGTCGAGCTTCCGCTCGTTGCCAGGCGGGTTGCTGGTATCCACCTGGATTACTTCGGACAATAGCGCCGCACTGGCAGAGGGCGACTGATTCGACTGAAAAGCGATTGCCGCAGTTCCGGCGCTGAAGGCAAATGCACTGGCGGCGATAGAGGTTCTGAGCACCATAATCCTAGTCGCGTTGGAGATCGGTCCAGGAGCAAACTTGCACACGTGGCAGGGAAAGAGAGAATTTTAGCTCACACGGGTTCGGGAATCGAGTCGTGTGCGGCTCTATCGGCCGCTATGCGCGCTTCGTCGAGTCAGTAGCGGAAGTGAGAAACCTAGGAAGTATTCTTTTCTGAAGTGTTGTGCAGGTTCCACGAGCTGGACCCGTTCGTCCCCGCGCCGGCCAAAATGACACAAATCCGAATGCATTCACAAGTGATAACAGCGATAAGGTCGACTGGAACATCAACGACAAGAACACGCTCGCTTTTCGATATGACGTAGGTACGGGGAAGCAGACTGCCCGAATGGGACGCCTTATTCGCCGTTCCGCGAATATTTCCAGGTCGCACCCAGCCGCGTGCATAACTTCTCTTTGGTTCACAGTGCGGTAATTACACCCAGCATGGTTAATCAGTTGGTCGCCGGTGTGAACTACTTCAAGCAGGTTTTCATCGATGCGGAAACGAGCTTCAATCCGGTTTGGCGGCCGGTTTAAACACCGGGGTGACAAATCCCACTCTGATAGGATCTCCCGACATCATAGTGGTAGCTTCGACGAACTCGGCCCGACGCCACCGGTCGGTCGCATCGACACCACAGGACACCTCACCGACACTTTGACCTACACGGACGGTGCGCATCAGCTACGGTTTGGGGCCGAGTATGGCCGGGTACGCGGAGATGTTTTGTGCGAGCGCCGGGAACCTTCGGTAATCTCGGCGAAATACGTTGCGGGGACCTGGCTTTGCGGAGCTTCGGGCGCATCACAACGACTACGGGCGTCTTTAATGGCGCACCAGGGATCGGCGCCGGCGAAGCCTTTAACCTTCAGCTCGTCTGAAGCTTATCTTCTAGCCGCGAGAAATTTGGGGCGCTACTACTCGTTCGACCGCCAAGCCCACCGAGAGTAGCGCCGCATCGCCCAACCGAGGGCCGGAAACCATTAACCCCACGGGCGGGTCGCCTGGGCTCTGACAAGGGATGCTCAACGAGCATCCGTCGAGAAAGTTGATGATGCTGGTATTGCGGAGCAGCAACATATTGACTCTGCGGTATTCGTCCTTCGAATCCGTCACCTCGGAGATCTTTGGCGCTACGATCGGGACTGTCGGCGACAACAAGGCATCGAAGCCGGCCATTCGCCGATTTACGTCTGCGATCATTACCACGCGAGCATGGCGCATCTCCAGGTAATCCGCCGCGCTCATCGTCTTACCGCGTTCGATCCGCTCAAAAACCAAGGGATCGTACTTCGTCTGATCGACTCCGAGCCTCCGATGAAAGGCGTACGCCTCGGGCCCGCTAAAACCGCCCGTTGCATTGAGGTCCTGGATCCGTTGCAATTCCGGCAATGGCATCTCGACAATCGTTGCGCCGGCTGCGGAGAGCTTACCGAGAGCGCGCTCGAATGCTCTCCCGACCTCCTTGTCCAATTCATGGACGACGTAGTTGCGGGGCAGGATGAACTTTGCCCGTCGCAAATCGGCTGGCCCCGCAAGGTTCAGTTCCGCGCCAGAGATGGCCGCATCGACCATGATGCAGTCTCGTACGGTTTTCGTAATAGGCCCAATTGAATCGAGAGTTGGCGAAAGCGGGAACACGCCCTCCAGCGGCACGCGAGATTGCGTCGGCTTGAATCCCGCAAGTCCACAGAGTGCTGCCGGAATACGCACAGAGCCGCCCGTATCAGATCCGATTGCAGCCCAAGCCATGCCATCGCTCACGCTTATCGCCGCTCCCGAGGAGGAACCGCCTGGAATAAGCCGCTCTTCTCTTTGGTACGGATTTGCTGGTGTACCCAGATGAGGGTTGACCCCGATGCCTGAGTACGCAAATTCAGTCATGTTCGTACGTCCGATGATGATCGCGCCGGCTCGCCGCAGGCGCCTGATAACAGCGGCATCCGAAGTTGCTGGAGAAGCATTACGTAAGGATGGTGACCCTGCGGTGGTCACTTCCCCACGGAGGTCAAATAAATCCTTGACCGAAATCGGCAGGCCGGCTAGAGGGGGAAGTTCGGCGCCCGCAGCACGCAACTTGTCGGTTGCTTCGGCATACAGCTTCGCGCTTTCGTCCAAAACGAGCGTAAAGGTCTTCTGGCCCTCTCCGCCCGGATCAATAATCTTCGCAAGGACCTTCTCGACCAGATCTCTCGATGAGGCTGAATCGGACATCGCGAGCATCGCCATTAGTTCAACCTACAATCTCGCGGGTTTCTTAACGAGAAACGCCCAGCCTCCGCTTGCGGAACTCGTCAAATCCGACCGCCACGATGATCACAGCGCCGATAATGACTTGCTGCCAATAAGGGTTGATTCCCAGAAGGTCGCTGCCGTTCGAGAGCAGACCCATGATGAACGCCCCGACCAGAGTTCCAGCCACGCTACCTTCGCCGCCCTGCAAGCTTCCGCCGCCGATCACAACCGCCGCGATGGCCTGCAGTTCATAGCCCTGCCCTTCGGTCGGCTGCCCGGTCATCAGGCGCGAAGCCTCGATCATTCCCGCCAGACCGGTGAGCAGGCCCGCGATGGCGTAAACAGCGGTGAGATGGAAATTAATGGGAACACCAGCATAGTAAGCAGCGCTTGAATTACTTCCAATGGCGAACGCGTATCGTCCCAACTTGGTGTTCTCTAGAACAAAGTGCATAACAACGGCACAGGCGGCGAGGACCCAAAGAGAAAACGGCACACCTAGCAGATTTCCGTCACCCAGGTAGGAGAAGGCATCCGGCAGGCTGTGCACAGGAAGGCCTTTCGAGATGACAAGCGCCAAACCGCGATAAGCTTCGAGCGTGCCAAGGGTAATGATGAACGGGCTGATCCGCAACTGAGAAATCATGACCCCATTCAGGAATCCGCCGGCAAACCCGGCGAGGAGGCCAACGAGGATTCCAAGGGGAATGGGAAGGCCCGCCTTGATCGCCATCGTGCCGAATAGACCGGAAATCGCCAGATTCGAACCGACGGACAGATCGATGCCGCCCGTGATAATGACAAGCGTCATGCCGAGCGACATGATGTTGATCACCGCGGTCTGGCGCACCAAGCTCGTCAGATTCAGCTGGGTGAGAAATTTGGGCGTCGCGATGGTTAAAGCGACGACCAGCAGGAAAAGAGTGACAAATGGGAGGAACTTCTGGAATTTTCGACTCATGCGGCCGGTGAGCTCGTCTTAGGGGCAGCAAGTCTCATAATTGCCTCTTGCGTCGTTTTACCCGGAAGTTCGCCCGTGATTCGGCCCTCGGCCATCACGAGTATCCGATCTGCCACCTGAATTAATTCGGGCAACTCGGAGCTTACCATCAAGATGCCTGCGCCTTTTCTCGCGAGTGCAGCCATCTGTTCGAACACTTCCTGCTTGGCCCCCACGTCGATGCCTCTGGTGGGTTCATCGAAGAGGAAGATTTTTGCGCCCCTGGCCACCCACTTGGCGATCACGATTTTCTGCTGATTCCCGCCGCTGAGCGCGCCCGCGCTCTGCAACGTCGAATGGCACTTGATCCGCAGTTGTTCGCGATATTGCTCTGACAGAGCCATCTCCTGAGTCTTTGCGAGAAAACCCATCCGGCTTACGCGTCCGAGATCGGGCATCGTAATGTTGTGTGCGATCGGAAGCCTAAGCGCCAAACCGTCGTGCTGTCTGTCTTCGGGAATCAAGGCCACGCCCGCGGAAACCGCCTCTCGCGGGCTCCTGGGTGAGATGCGCTTCCCGTCAATTTCGATGGTGCCGGTTTCGAGAGGATCGAGCCCAAACAGAATACGGCAAAGTTCGGTGCGACCCGCGCCCATCAACCCGGCCAATCCAACAATCTCACCCGCTCGGATTGCAAACGATATGTCCCGCAATTGACCGCGCGATACATCTTCCACTCGCAAAAGAACCCGGTCGCCACGACACTGCTCACGGCTGTATACGGCATCAAGAGGCCGACCCACCATCTGCTGAATCAGGCTTTCGCGGCTAAGCTCCGCAAGCTTGCTTGTGAACACCGTGGCGCCGTCGCGCAGAACTGTCACCCGATCCCCAACAGATCGCAATTCATCCAGCCGGTGGGTGATGTAGATGACGCCCATTCCGCGAAGACGAAGCTCACCGACGATCCGAAACACCTCCTTGGTCTCAGTCTCCGAAAGAGACGATGTCGGCTCATCGAAGATCAGCAGACTGGAGCCTTGCGCAATCGCGCGACAAATCTCGACCAGTTGCTTCCCGGCGGGTGTCAGGCTTTCTACTTTGGATTCCGGATCAAGCCGAAAGCCGTTATCAGCGATGATTCGCCTCGCTTCCTCGACTACCTTGCGGCGATTGATCCAGATACCCGTCATGGTCTTCTCCCGACCGAGGAACATGTTCTCGGCAATGGTCAAATGCGGCGCGAGCAGTGATTCCTGATGAACCATCGCGATGCCTTCGGCCGAAGCGTCCGCGGGACGAGCGAACGATACCGGCTTGCCGCGCCAAAGCATCTGCCCGGCATCCCGCTGATACAATCCCGCCACAATCTTCATCAGTGTGGACTTGCCGGCGCCGTTCTCGCCCATGAGCAGATGAACTTCGCCTTCTTCCACGTTCAGATTTCCGTCTCGAAGGGCCTTCACACCGCCGAAGTGCTTTTGAATGCCCGAAAGAGATAAGAGCACGTCAGTGAGTTTATTACAGGTAATCCCGGGAGCTGGCATGAGCACACCGCCAGCGATACCGTGTTGCTACAAAGAGAAGCTCAGGGGTCGGCAAGAACACTGGCATTTGACTTTTGACCATCTGATTTCTTACCGTATCGGTAAGCGTCAAGGGCGCATCCGGTCCGCGGGAAGGGCATTGCCCACCTTGTATTCCATAATCTGACGAATCTTCTTTCTGGCCTGACGAGTGCGGACGCCAGGCAATTTCCGAGAGGAGCTTCGTTTGTCTGACAAAAACTTACCTTCCCGCCCGAATCTTCATCACTACAAAAAGCAAGCGAAACAGCTCTTAGCCGCTGCGACGGCTGGATCGCTTGAGGCGATTAACCGCATCATCCGGCACCATCCTCGCTTTCACCTGCTGGGCTCGGCAGATGCCGTAAAGCTGTCCCACGCGCAGTTCGTCATTGCTCGCGAGCACGGGTTTGAGAACTGGCCCAAGTTTGCCGAATACATCCGAATGCTCACATTGGTTGAGTCCGTGAGTACGTTGTCGGACCCGGTCTCCGCCTTTCTTGAGGTGGCCTGCGTACCCCGCCATAGTTCACACGCTTCAGGCGCCTTAGACCACGCACAGCTGATCCTCGACCGATATCCTGACGTGGCTAGAACTAACATCTTCACCGCGGCAGTCTTGGCCGATGTGGAGTTGGCTCGACGTTTTGTTGCTTCCGACC
>JBJMGJ010000432.1:0-5816 GCA_045807965.1 Bryobacteraceae bacterium
CTTGGCGCAACACGAGCTGGAACTATCACATCGGCAACTCTCCGCGCGCCCATTCCGGTGTTCGTTGGAGTTCTGGCAGTACTAGGCGCGGCGCTTGGCCTGGCCCGGACCGTTTCCGCGGTCTTGTACAAGGCGAAGATGTTCGATTTCGTCCCAACCGCGACAAGCGTAGTTATTTTGCTGACGATCGCTTTCGGAGCGGCCAGCATACCGGCGCTTCGCGTCGCTAAGCTCGATCCAGCACGCACCTTGCGCAACGACTAACAATCGGATCGATCCTCGGGATCCAATACTTCTCCTGGCAACCTACAATAAGAATTGCCGCGCCGCTATTTGCTATTCGCCACGCTTGCCATTGCTATTGCGTCGCTTTATCTCTACGATTTGGACGGCTTTGGCGTCTACGGACCCGATGAACCTCGCTATGCCGCTATCGGGCGTGCTATGGCGCAGACCGGCGATTTCATCACCCCGAAACTTTGGGGTACGCCGTGGTTCGAGAAACCTCCCCTTCTGTACTGGATGACGGCTGCCGGCACGGCCATCGGACTGAGCCCGGATCTGTGTGGCCGGCTGCCGGTGGCCTTGCTCAGTCTTGGCTCGCTCGCGATCTGGTTTGTCCTGTTGAAACAAGAATTCGGCTCGCGCGTCGCAGGCTTGTCGATCGTGTTGCTCGCCACGTCCGCATGGTGGCTTGCTTTCAGTGCTTTGTGTGTAACGGATCTACCGCTCGCAGTCTTCTTTTCGTTTCCTGTACTGCTTTCGTTGCCACTGCTTCGCGCTGAACCCGACACCCGGCACTTGCTTCTCCGGTTCTGTGCGATGGGCGCTTCTCTCGGGTTAGCCGTTCTCGCAAAAGGTCTCGTTCCAGTCGCTCTGGCCTTGCCGTTCGCTTGGTTTCTTCGTCGCTTCTGGCGGGCTTGGTGGGCCGCTTTTGCGACCTTTGCCAGCATCGCGTTGCCCTGGTATCTCGCGGTTTATCTCCGGAACGGTTTCCCGTTTATTGAGGACTTCTTTATCAAGCACCACCTGGAGCGCGTTTACTCGGCATCTTTGCTGCACGTCCAGCCGCCCTATTACTACCTGCTCGTGTTTCTCGCTGCCGTATTTCCTTGGACCGCGCTGATCGGGTTCTTACTTCGTTCCGGTCAGACCTGGGATACGCGCCGGCGGTTCTTATTGTGGATCGTGATTTGGGGTTTTCTTTTTTTCAGCATCCCGTTGAACAAATTGCCTGGGTACCTGCTCCCCTTACTCCCGAGTTTCTTCGTGCTTCTGGGCAGCGCGTTCGAACGCCAACCGTTCACCAAAATCCCGCGCGCCTGGCTGATTGCGTCGGCATTACTCATTGCCTGTATACCGCTTCTCGTCTCGATCCTTCCAGCGCTATTGGCCGCAGGCAAACTGACGACCACGAGTATCGGCCCGTTGACCCGAATCGAGCTGTTCTATATCGCGGTCCCCATCGTGATCGCATCCCTGGCACGGCGCGAGTGGGCTGCGATCCTGCTCTTGTTGTGTGTGATACCCGAGGGCCTGTATCTGAAGAGCGTAGCGTTCCCCGCCATCGATGCGAATGTCTCCGCGCGCTCTTTATGGCGCAGGATTAACTCGATCGCCAACGAGATCTGCGATGGAGGAACTAACCGGGACTGGCTCTTTGGCCTCAGCTACTATCGGGGAGCAACTTTCCCGCCCTGTGGCAGCGGCCAGTTCTCTTATGCGCTGCGTACCCGGCGCCGTGGGGCTCCGGATCTCGACAGGCTCGGCGAAAAAAAAGGGCCAGCTTCCGCTGGCCCGAACGCTAGGAGCGAGAACTGAAATGCAGGTCCTTGCCTGGGACTGATGCTGACCTGATTGCCCTCGCCTTACTTATCGGCGGATTACGCCATTTGGATGAGGCGGTCCGGCTAAATATTTGCGGCTTTGGCGGGGTAGGACAATTGTTAAGGAAGTTATCGTCGATACAGAATATGAGCGAAACGAAACGTTTAGGGAACAGTGACATGGATATCACCGCCCTCGGAGTTGGTGCTTGGGCGATGGGCGGCGCTGGCTGGAAATTCGCCTGGGGTAACCAGGACGATAAAGACTCGAGCGGCGCGATACGTGCAGCCATCGACGCCGGCATGAACTGGATCGATACCGCTGCCGTTTACGGGCTGGGCCATTCGGAAGAGATTGTCGGAAAAACCCTGAAGGGTCTCTCGAAGAAGCCGTACATCTTCACAAAATGCGAGCGCCGGTGGAACGAAGACAGATCGATCTTCCCGTCTTTGAAAGCAGAATCCATCCGCAAAGAATGCGAAAACAGCCTGCGCCGATTAGGCGTTGAGCAGATCGACCTGTATCAGATTCACTGGCCTGAACCCGAGGCGGACATCGAAGAGGGCTGGACGGAGATGGCGCGCTTGAAAGAAGAAGGTAAGGTTCGCTGGATAGGCGTTTCTAACTTCAATGTAGAACAGATGAATCGTGCTCAGAAGATCGCGCCGATCACATCCCTCCAGCCCCCTTACTCGCTCCTGGTCAGGAAAGCGGAACCTGAGATCCTGCCGTTTGCAAAGGCGAACAAGATCGGCGTGATTGTGTATTCGCCCATGCGGGCCGGCCTGTTGACCGGCAAGATGACAAAGGAGCGGGCCCAGAGCTTACCCGAAGACGATTGGCGAAGCCGGGACAAAGACTTCCAGGAGCCGCAACTCAGCCGGAATTTGCAGCTGGTCGAGATCCTGAAGCAGATTGCTGATCGCCACGGACGAACTCCGGGTGAGGTGGCCCTTGCCTGGACATTGCGGAACCCGGCAGTGACTGCCGCGATCGTAGGGTTGCGGCGCGAGGACCAGGTGCACGGCGTTATCGGAGCCTTGACCTATCGACTGTCGGACGAAGATCTCGCGCAGATTGAAGGGTTCTTCAGCAGCTCGGCATCGACGACCAGCGCCACTTCCGCCTGACTCCATCAGGCAAAAAAGAGCGAGGGATCGGCCTGCGTCAGGTCTTCGAAGAGGAGATCGGGGCCGACCGCGGTGAGCTCCTCAACCGAACTCATTCCAGTGGCGACGGCAACGGATTGAAACCCGTTTGCCTTCGCCGCCGCGACGTCGTTCAGATGATCTCCGACCAGCGAGATGCGGCAGGATTCGCCTCTGTCGCATAAGCCTGCAAGTTCGGCCGCTCTGCGCGCCAGTTCGGTCCGTGTGTGTCCTTCTTCGGAGAAAGCGCTCAAAGAGAAGTAAGACCACAGACCCGCCAACTCGAGCTTGCGCTTGCCAATCTCCCGAAGGTTGCCGCTGACCACCCCGAGCAGGGCGCCCCGGGACTTTAACTTGTGCAATAAATCGGGCAGGCCTGGACAGACCCGATGGCGCAAGTCTTCCGGACAGTTCTCTCCATAGCTCAGGTGGCAAGCCGTGATGATGTCAGCCAGAGCCTGACTGATTTGCGTCTGGCTCCAGCCCGTGCGCGTCAGCATGAGAGTGATCAAATCCCGATCGAGCGTGCCCGCAGTCGCGATCCCGTCCATGGTGGTTTCGAGTCCGGTGACTCGCCGGATGCCAGTGATGAGTGCCTCGCGGTGGTGCGGCCCCGCGCCCCGAATTAGCGTGCCGTCGATATCGAACAGGACAAGCGCGCTCGTTTCAGCCACTGGGTAAGAGTTTTGGCAGCAGGGTCGAGAGCAGCTTCACGAATGATCCCGACGTGCGCTGGCCGACTTCGAGGACCTCTTCGTGGTCGAGTTTTTCATCCGTCAAACCTGCCGCGGCGTTCGTCACACACGAGATCCCGAGAACCTTCATGCCCAAGTGATTGGCTGCGATTGTTTCCGCCACGGTGGACATGCCCACCAGGTCCGCTCCGATTGTTTTCAGGTAGCGGATCTCCGCCGGCGTTTCATAGCTCGGACCCAAGAGGCCGGCATACACGCCCTCGTGAAGCGTGATCCCCATTTGTTCGGCTGTCCGCCGGGCGCTCAGCCGGAGCTTCGCACAGTAGGCTTCGGTCATGTCGGGAAAACGCGGCCCGAGATTGTCTTCGTTCCGGCCGATTAAGGGATTAGTGCCCTGAAGATTGATATGGTCCGAGATGAGGACGAGCGAGCCCTTCGGATAATCCGGGTTAATCCCACCCGCGGCGTTCGTCAGCACGACGCGTTCCACCCCAAGTTCGCGGAAAAGCCTGATGCCGGCCGTCGCTTGGCGGGCAGAATAGCCTTCGTACAGGTGGAACCGGCCCGACATGACGATCACGTCTCCCACGATCCTGCCATTCACACCGAGAACACCCGCAACCAACTCGCCGGCATGCCCGACAGCAGTAGCCTTTGGAAATTCCGGAATTTCTTCGTAGGGAATCCGAACGCTGTTCGCAATCGTGTCCGCAAAGGCGCCCAGTCCACTCCCGAGCACAACGCCCACTTTCGGGCGGATAGATGTCTGAATCTCAACGAAACGTGCGGCGTCTTTCATCGTGCTTATCGTTTTCGTAGTGGAAGTGTCAGACATGGAAGGAGATCTCTACAGAAGTATCCCAGCGATACAAGCCGACATGAAGTTTGCGAGCGTGCCTACGATCATGGCTTTGAATCCCAATTTAGCCAAATCGGACTTGCGCGACGGCGCTAGACCTCCGATGCCCCCGATCTGTATCGCGATCGAACTCAGGTTCGCAAACCCGCAAAGCGCAAACGTTGCAATGACGAACGAGCGCGGATCGAGAGCTGCCTTCACTTTGCCGAGGTCCACGAAAGCCACGAACTCGTTCAACACCATACGTGTGCCCAGAAGGTTCCCCACCGTCGCACAATCCTTCCACTCCACTCCGAGCAGCCAAGCAATTGGCGCAAAGACGATCGCCAGAACCTGCTGGAGAGACGCTGGAAACCAGCCGATGTGGGCATGAACTAACGCGAATCCCCCGTTGACCATGGCGATCAGTGCGAGGAATGCGATCAGCATTCCGGCGATGTTCAGAGCCAGGTGGAGCCCGTCTCCCGCGCCGCGTGCCGCGGCATCGACGAGGTTCACACCCGGCCGCTCTACTTCCACGCGGATGGATCCAGCCGTGAGTGGTTCGCCGGTCTCCGGAACGAAAAGCTTAGCCAGCATGATGGTGGCCGGTGCGGTCATAATAACCGCGGTCAGCAAATGCGAAATCGAGACTCCGGCAATCGCTACGTAAGCGGCCATCACTGCTCCAGAGACATGTGCCATGCCGCTGGTCATGATCGTGAACAGCTCAGATTCGGTCAGCGTTTCAAGGAAGGGTCGGATGGTAACGGGCGCTTCCGTTTGACCCATCACGATGCTGGCTGCCACGCAGGTTGACTCCGCGCCGCTTGTTCCCATGAAACGCTGCATCACCACTGCCATGCCTTTGACGAATAACTGCATGACGCCGAGGTAATACAGAACCGCGAAGAACGAGCAGATGAAGATGACGATCGGGAGAACCTGGAACGCGAAGATAACCCCGAACTGTTGTGTTTTGACTCCCAACTGGTCGCCAAACACGAAGGTCGATCCCGCTGTCGTGTAGTCCAGCATGGCGTTCACGAACAAGCTGACGCCATAGAACAACTCGCCGAATTTCGTCTTCAATACCAGGAACGCGAATGCAAATTGAAGAACGATGCCCCAGAGGAGAACTCGTTTCTGGATTGCGGAGCGATGCTTTGAAAAAAGAAATGCGCAGGCGAGAATTGCCAGGAGCCCGGTAATCCCGTGTAGCCTCGCCATTCAGTACGCGATTGCCAGATTAGCTGACAACTTCGAGGATCAGGTCTCTTTCGTCCACAGGCTGTTGAGAGATCTTGA
>JBJMGJ010000433.1:0-4571 GCA_045807965.1 Bryobacteraceae bacterium
ATACCGCGCGGAACCTAGACTGTTGCGACTTCGGTCCCAGGGTTGGGCTGGCGTACAGGATCGGCGATTCATGGGTGATTCGCTCCGGATATGGACTGGCGTGGTTCGAGCAGACCGGCATCACCACTCCCTTCACATTGCCGCAGTTTCCATTCGTGCAGACAGTCGGGCAACAGTCGCAGGACAACATCAATTCGGCATTCAATTTGGCGAGTGGGCCGATGGTGCAGGTGGCGCCTCCGAATCCCGACTCGGGGTTGGGTCAGGGCGTGTTTGGCGTGGACAGGAATGTCCGGTCGGGTTACTCGCAGCAGTGGAACTTCACGGTCCAGAAGACGTTCGCGCGTAACCTGAATCTCGAGTTCGGATACCTGGGATCGAAGAACACACACTTGGGGCTGCCCGAATCGAACCTGAACCAGTTGCCGGCATCTTATCTGAGTCTGGGCTCGGCACTCTCTCAACGGGTGTCGAATCCCTATTACGGACAGATTCCGGCGGCGTCGTCACTAGCCCAGCCGACAATTGCGCGGCAACAGTTGCTGCGTGCGTTTCCACGCTTCACGAACGTGGCGTTGTTCCGCGACAATGTCGCCGATTCGGAGTACGAGGCCTTCCAGGTGAAGCTGGAGAAACGGCTATCGCATAACTTGACCTTCAACTTTGCGTACACCTTCTCGAAACTGATTGATACTGCATCCACTTATTTTTCGCAGACTATCTTCACCGGCCCCGCGTTGACCACCATCGGCGCGGCGGATGCATTCAACCGCTCACTCGAGCGGGATGTATCGAGCGGCGACATCCCGCACGTGTTTTCCGCCGCCTGGGTATACCAGATTCCACGCTTTTGGAAGATCTCGGGATGGGAGATAGCCGGACTGGTGCGCGCGCAATCAGGTGATGCGGTCCCCGTGATACAGGCGACGAATAACTTGTCAGCGTTCGGATACGCGGTGCAACGGCCCAATCGCGTCGCGAATCCAAACGGCTTTGCCGGCCGGAGCCCGGCGGCCTGGTTCGATAGATCGGCATTTACAGCGGCAGGACTCTATACGATTGGAAACAGTTCGAGAAATCCCGTGCGCGGGCCGGGACTGCAAAACGCGGAACTCATGATCGGCAAGACGTTCCGACTGACCGAGCGAATGAATGTAGAGTTCCGGGCGGAAGTCTTTAATGTCACGAACACACCACCGCTGAACGACCCAAACGGCTCATTTGGCAGTGCTGCGTTCGGCACAATCGCGAGCGCGGGGAACCCTCGCGATTTCGAGTTCGCCGGCAAATTCCGGTTCTGAATCTGTGTTAGCGATCTCCAGCTATACTGTGCCATTACGTGATGAGCCAGTTGCTGAAGACCAAAGATATCGACGAGCTGGTAGCGGAATCGAACGTCGAAGGCAAGCGCCTGAAACGGACGCTTGGACCCTGGAGCTTGATTGCATTCGGCATTGGCGCGGTGATTGGCGGGGGAATTTTCACCGTAACGGGCACGGCTGCGGCCGGACAGCACATGAGTGTTCCTTCCGTCCTGAATGCGCCTGTGGTTGATCTGTTGTTGCATGGCGCCTCCGCCGCGTCCACGATCGGGAGACCTGGAGCGGGCCCCGGACTGACATTGTCGTTCCTCCTCGTCGCGCTGACGTGTGGGTTTGCGGCGCTCTGTTATGCGGAGCTTGCGTCGATGATTCCGATTGCCGGCAGCGCTTACACCTATGCCTACACGACCTTGGGCGAGATCTTTGCCTGGATCATCGGGTGGGATCTCATTCTGGAGTACGCTGTGTCCAACATGTCCGTGGCGGTGGGCTTTTCGGCCTACTTCAATGTGATGTGCGATTACCTGTTCGGCGTGCACCTTCCGAAATACCTTTCGGAACCGATGATTGTGGAAGGCAAGTTCACGGGCAGCCTGTTCAATGTTCCTGCGTTGCTGGTGGTCATGGCGCTGAGTTGGATCCTCGTGCGGGGTGTTCGGGAGAGCGCGGGCGCGAACAATGTCATGGTTTTGATCAAGACCGCCGCCGTGCTGTTGTTCGTGTTCGGAGCGGCGCGTGCCGTGCAAGTTTCGAATCTGCATCCGTTCTTGCCGAACGGATGGCCGGGCGTGCTGAGCGGGGCCGCGATCGTCTTCTTCACCTTCATCGGCTTCGATTCGGTGTCAACGGCCGCGGAAGAATGTGAGCGTCCGCAGCGCAACATGCCGATCGGGATTATTGGCACCCTCGTGGTTTGCGGTCTTCTTTATACCTCGGTAGCGCTGGTGCTGACGGGGATCGTCAATTGGAAGACGCTCGATAACGCATCGCCCGTTGCCGGAGCGCTCGAGGCGATCGGGATGAATAAGCTGCGGTTCACTGTCACAGTGGGAGCACTGCTCGGGATGTTGTCTTCCCTGCTCGTCTATCAATACGGGCAGGCACGGATCTGGTTTGCGATGTCGCGCGACCGCTTACTTCCGGATGTTTTCTCCCGAGTGCATAAGCGGTATCAAACACCCCACGTGAGCACGTGGATTGCAGGTTTGGCGGTGGGCGTGCCGGCGGGGATCTGGGACATTGGTACATTCGCCGATCTCTCGAACATTGGAACGCTCTTCGCCTTCGTTATTGTGTCGGCGGGCGTGATTGTTCTGCGGCGGTCGCAGCCGGAACGGGTGCGAGCATTTCGCGTTCCGCTGTCGCCTGTGATGCCGGCGATCTCAATTCTTTCGTGTTTCGGGCTGATGTTGGGTTTGCCGCTCGAAACTTGGATTCGGTTTTTCGTTTGGCTTGGGATTGGATTGGTGGTGTATTCCGTGTATGGGCGAAAGCGGAGTCCGTTGTTTGAGGCGTGACGAGTGTCAGAGAATGTGCGTGAACGTTTCCGCGGATCGATCGTGATCAGTCTTGAATTTCGCAGGGATACCACAGCGACGTAAACACCTTTGAACCATTTCGCACTCGTCGTCCTGCATATACTCCCAGTCAGTCCAAATGTGCGCATCCTTGTTGGTTAGGGTTTCACCCGCTTTGGGCAGTTGCCTCTCTTGCAAACACCGGTTCGATCGCAGGAGCGATCCTGTCATATTTCCAGTCCACGTCATGCAATCCCATTCCACAGCGAACCTTGTCCGCCGAGTTTTTAAGAATATCGAAGATGCTCATTTTTTCGGAAGTGTGGAGGTCAAATGCGCTACAGCGTTTCTAAAGCCGGGTTATCGGGAGAACCATCGACTTCCCGGTGGGGCGGCGGGCGTCGTAGAAGCGTGCGAGGCGAATACCTTAATCCAGCACTTCGGACATAAGGCCTCATTGTGTCGTATAGGGTGCTCAGGGCATCATTGCGCGCCCGCATCTGCCAGGAGTAGATATGTGCAGTGTTCATGGCCGTAAAACCTTGGAGCACTGATCTTCGGGTCTCGACACAAGCCCACGTTTGTTCAAAATTTATTCCGAGATTGACCGAAGCGGCCCATAGCTCAGCCTCGATAGCGGCTGACGTTCGATAGGCACTCTCACAGTCGCTAAGGGTAATCATGGCCGACCAGCATTGATCCCTGGTTCCAGGATCAGGCATAGGCGACGAACCGAAGCGCAACAGAGTTGAGGCAGAAGCGTGAGCCCGAAGGAGGTGGGCCGTCGTCGAAAAGGTGTCCTAAATGTGCGTCACATTTTCGGCACAGTACTTCGATCCGCTTCATGGATAGACTCGCATCCAATCTTGTATCTATGTTTTCTTTCGCGACCGGTGCTGAGAAGCTCGGCCATCCGGTGCCGGAGTCGAACTTGTCCTGCGACCGGAAGAGTGTGTTTCCGCAGCACACGCATCGATAAAAACCCGCTTTGTGATTGTTCCAGTATCGGTTCGCGAATGCGAATTCAGTTCCGCGACGGCGTGTGATCGCATATTGTTCGGACGTCAGGCGCTTACGCCACTCGGCGTCTGACTGGATGAGCTTGCGAACAACAATAACGGCTTCGCAACTTCCGTTTCTGGAGAAAATCGCCAATCGGACACGGGGACCCGAACCATCCGTCGCCGCATCGGGCAGTTCCCGTTCTCGTGGATAACAGAAGGCTGCCAGCCCGGCAAAGACGATCGGCGTTATGAGGAGCGCCCGGCGTGAATAATTCGATGGAAGCGGTTGTAACGGCATTCCTTGCCTTCTAACTTTAAGACGCTCGTGGTTCCAATAATCCACGTGCCCTCAGTCTGGTATTCGCAGCAAGACTATTTCGAGTTACTCGAGCGAAAAAATAAAAGACGGTACGTCCGTCGGCGGCTACGTATGCGAGCACACTGGTACAAAACTTTACAACATGTGCGTTTACATTGCCATGCGACATCCATAAACTCCATTTATAACTTTATAGATGCGACGCTGTCGGCCCGCATTTAGCCTTGATGCGAGCCAAGGGAGAGTGCTGTGCTTTCTTGACCCTCGAATGGCCTCGCACGACACGCTCGTCAACGAAAGAGGGTTCTATGCCACGTGTATCTTCTCCCGCAGGAAACCGATTTGGCCTTCACGCGGCCACTTGGGCGGCATTGCTCGTATTCTCATGTTCTGCTGTGGCGCAACATGA
>JBJMGJ010000434.1:0-6313 GCA_045807965.1 Bryobacteraceae bacterium
AAGACACGGACGGCCTGGTGTGGGCAGATGTTGCCGGCGGCATCAATGGCGACAACAGCGACAATCACTGGACTGACAACGCCGCTGGAACGCCGGACGATCGCTGGGTCAATACGGAAAAAAAGCCCGGCATACAAGCCATGTTCGTCATGGCTGAGGCACTGGCGTCCGAAGCGTTCGTTAGTACGGATGCCAGTTACTCTACACAGTGCATGAATGCGGCCGCTCGATGCTGGTCGGTGAGCAACAGAACCGGGCCGAACACGCTGGACGTTGCGTGGTGGGCGATGGCTGCGGTGGAAATGTACCGAATCACCGGAAAAGACATTTACCGTGACGAGTTGATCAGGTTAGCGAATCAGGTAGCATCCGCGCAGTTCAGTTCTCCGCCGAATGCGCAGATGACGGTGAGAGGATTCTTTCCGATGTGGCCGGGCAACGTTCAGCCGTTACGAGACCCTGTTCATTCGGCTCTTCCGGCCTATTGCCTCTTGCGAGCTTCAAAGGTCATCTCAGCCGTAAGTTCTGTCTTGAGTTCTCGTTGGGCAGCAGCCGCAAAACTTTACCTCGATGGCTACGTGTTGCCGATGGCTGCAAAATCCGCGTACTCCGTCGTTCCTTACGGGCTCTTTCTCCAGGCACCATCGACGGAACTGTATCGCAACCTGGGCGGCGGTTACAGCTATCGATTCTTCATGCCTACGAAAGATCCGTCAAGACTTTGGGCCGGCTTAAACTCTCACCTGCTGGGTCACGCGTTGCTTCTCCTCGAAGCGGGACGCGAATTCGGAGATTCGCGGTATCGGGACCTCGCCTTTTCGCAATTGGAATGGGTCTTCGGCGCTAATTCGTTTGCTGCTTCATTAACCACGGGCCTCGGCTCGCGCCAACCGATTCCCTTCTCTCCTTTCGTCGGTGCAATTACGGGCGGAATCATGAACGGAATCTGTGGCGATGACCAGGACCGGCCGATTCTCGACTCCCAAGTCGCCAGCGATTGGCACACCAACGAATACTGGAGTCCGCACGTGGGGTACTGTCAGTGGCTTCTGTCGTCAATCGTAGGCGGAAGCGTCTGAGTGTGCATGGTAATTTAGAAATGTCGCATTGCTCCGGTGATGCCCCGCAGATCCTGGACCTTTAGCTCAGTTGGTTAGAGTACTTCCTTGACACGGAAGGGGTCAGTGGTTCGAGTCCACTAAGGTCCACCATTCTCACTCACTCCGCGGCTGTGACAGAGTAAGTCCAGCAACACCGCGGAAGACTTCTGCCCTCTAAAGCAATCGCAGCGAAACACTCATCGGGAAGACTTACGTCTGCCACGTAGAGCGCACGAGCCTCGCCGGCTTCAAGCAGAGCATTGTCTGTAACGTCCGGCGACACTGAAACCGAAAACGATTGAAGCGAGCACGCCAGTCCTGCCCCGAGTGCCTTGACATACGCTTCTTTGCGCGTCCAGCAGCGAAGAAAGGCTCGCTGCCGCAAGTCTTGCGGAAGCGCGGAAAGCTCCCGGTATTCGCGAGCCGCGAAGAACCTTCGCGCAACGGCCATGAAGTCCAGAACCTCTTGCCGCGTTTCGACATCTACGCCCACTTCGCGTCCGACCGTGATAGCCAGGAGTCCAATTCCTCCGGAATGCGAAAGATTGAAACGCAGGTCCAGATTGTTTTGGCCTTTCGAAATCGACGGCTTACCCTTTTCTGCGTAAGCGAACGCAATCGAGTCCGGCGTGGTCTCAAGATAACGGCTCAGTATAGAACGCACAGCGGACCGCATAGCGACGAAGCGATTGCGATGTTGCACGTGGATCAGCTTGTCAGCGCGCGCTCGCTCGTCCGCAGATAAGCAATCGATATCGGCTGCCACAACGTCCAGGAGCACACGCCACAGATGAACGTTCGCTGCCGGTTCAGGCAGTGCAACTGGCGGGGCGCTCCAGTCCTCGCCGGCATCCTGCTCACTCAGGTCCAAGCTGGCCTTACTGAACCGGATTCGGAAGTGATGGGCCAGCGGAAACAGGGCTCACAAGTTAGTGTCACGTAAAAATCATCTTATAGTCTCGCGGCTATAATGTCCGCGTGATTCAATCGATCAATCCTGCCACAGAAGAGGTCGAACGGTCGTTCCCGCCGCTGAATGAATCGGAACTCGAAGGGCGAATTGAGCGTTCCCATAGAGCTTTCCTTCAATTCCGCGAAACATCTTTCGAGGAGCGCAGGAAACATTTATTGAACGCCGCCGCTATCCTCGAAACGGATGCGGACCGGCTTGCCCGAACCATCACACTCGAGATGGGTAAGCCCATCAAGGCGGCCAAAGCGGAGATTTTGAAATGCGCCACTGCGTTTCACTACTACGCTGAGTGCGGCGACTCACTGCTCCATCCGGAAGAGATCGACACCGGCGTGAGAAGTAGTGGAATCCGGTATTACCCGCTCGGGCCCGTGCTTGCCATCATGCCTTGGAACTTCCCGTTCTGGCAGACCATACGCTTTGCGGCCCCGGCGCTTGCAGCCGGCAACGTAGCGCTGTTGAAGCACGCGCCAAGCGTCCCTCAGTGCGCACTACTGCTTGAAGATCTATTCCGAGCGGCCGGCTTCCCCCCAGACGTTTTTCAGACACTACTGATTGATACGGAACAGACGAGCAAAGTCATCGCCGATTTCCGTGTCAAGGCGGTGACCTTAACCGGCAGTGATCGCGCCGGTTCCCAGGTGGCGAAGCAGGCGGGAGAACGATTGAAGCGGGTTGTCCTGGAACTTGGCGGGAGCGACCCCTTCATTGTTATGCCCAGCGCCGACCTTTCGTCCGCTGTGCGCACGGCTGTGGAAGCGCGCCTCATTAACTGCGGCCAATCCTGTATTGCGGCGAAACGATTCATCGTGCACGACTCGATCGCCAATGAGTTCGAACGCATGTTCACCGAACTGATGCGCTCCTACCAGGTTGGCGATCCGATGGACGAGCACACTCAAATGGGCCCGCTAGCCGCGAAACACATACTGGATAATCTGGAGCGGCAGGTAGGTGAGACGGTCCGAATGGGCGCCCGCGTGCTCACCGGCGGCAAACGCATCGACCGCCCCGGATACTACTTCGAACCAACGGTGCTCGCGGATGTTCCCGCCGATTCTCCGGCTTACCGCGAAGAACTGTTTGGGCCTGTCGCCGTTCTCTTTCGCGCAAAGAACTTTGATCAGGCAATCGAAGTCGCAAATGATTCGACGTTCGGGTTAGGCGCGAGCATCTGGACCAGCGACGCTACCGAGCAAAGCCGATTTATCGATGAGATTGAGTCCGGTTTGGCGTTCGTGAATGCGCTGGTTGCCTCCGATGCGCGTCTGCCCTTCGGAGGAATCAAGAACTCCGGATTTGGCCGAGAACTCGGGGCTTACGGAATCCGCGAGTTCGTCAATGTCAAAACGTACGTCATAAAGTGAGGCTCGGCCCTTAGCTCATAAACCAGCCGCCGTTGACGTTTAGCGTTTGGCCCGTGATGTAGCCGTTCTTCACAAGCATCAACGTCGCTTCGGCGACTTCGTCCGGTGTTCCGAACCTGCCTACCGGAATCAGGTCCGGCTTGGCATTCACATTCGACGTCACCATTTCTGTTTCCACTAGAGCCGGAGCAATCGCGTTGACGGTAATCCCTTCTTTGGCAAGCCGCGCGGCATAGAAATGAGTTAGCCCCAACATACCGGCTTTGGAGGAAGCGTAGTGGGGACCAATGACTCCACCGATCTGCGCGGCCACGGAAGAAAGATTGACGATGCGGCCCCATTTACGATTGCGCATGCCTGGGAGGACTGCCTGCGTCATGAGAAAGCAGGATTTAAGATTCGCATTCAGCACTTGGTCCCAATCCTCCTCTGCAACGGATTCCATGGGCTGGGCCCGGCCGATTCCCGCATTGTTGATCAGGATTTCAACCGTGCCTAATCGATCTTCGGTTTGGCCGACCAGCTTTTCAACCTGGTGTCTGTTCGAGACATCGGCTTGGATGGCAACGCAGCGGCGCCCCATCTCGAGAACCTCACCCTTGACCGCTTCCGCTTCCACTTTCCGATTCAGGAAATTGACGGCAACATCGGCCCCTTCACGACCCAAGGCCAAGGCGATTGCGCGACCAATCCCACGGCTCGATCCTGTCACCAGAGCCAATTTGCCCGCTAGCGAGTCCATGTCGGGAAGAGTAGCAGGTATACCATCCTGTCGAAGGAAACTTCAGATGAAATCGTTAATACTTCTAATCGGCGCTGCCGGTCTTCTACATAGTCAAGAGACGAGACGGGAGATCGTGAACCCAGCAACGAATCCCGTTGACGACAAAAGAGAATTGAGCCCCAGCGTGCCGGACGTTTACGCCATCCATGGCCAGTTTCAGCGAGTCACGATTTTGCGTTTTAAGTACAAGACCGATCTCCTTGCCGGGCTCGAGAAGATGGTGAAAGAAGAAAAAATCAAGAACGCCGTCATTCTCTCGGCGGCGGGTTCCGTGACTGGTTACCAGGTCCACCAGGTCAGCAATCGCGAGTTCCCTTCCAAGAATACGTTCGTCAAGAATCCAACCGCTCCAGCCGACCTCATCGGCATGAATGGATATGTGATCGAGGGCAAACTGCACGCTCACATGACGCTTGCGAATCCGGACAAAGCTTTCGGGGGACACCTGGAACCTGGAACAACGGTCTTTACCTTCGCGATCGTGACACTGGGGGTGCTGGGAGACGAGACGGACCTGGGGCGCGTAGACGATAAAAGCTACCGCTAAAACAAGGAGGCCATCACCGGAATTCTTCGCTTCAAAGCGCGTGTGACGATCCGGCCCGTTGCTGAAACGCTACAATGCTGGTCGGGATAAGAGCCGAATGCATGCCGGGTGATCGAAGCCGACGGCCATGTTAGCGCTACTGAGAAAATGCGATCGATGGATTGGCACGAAAAGCTCGTCGGAGTTGCGGCTGTTTTCGTGTTTTTTGGTGGTTTGTGCCATGCGGCGGACTGGCTGACCGACGGCGGTAGTCAGCAACGGACAGCGTGGCAAAAAGACGAGAAGATCCTCTCAAAGAGCAATGTCAAAGATATGAAGCTCTTGTGGAAGATCCATCTCGATAACCAGCCCAGGCAAATGCACTCTTTATTCCCGCCTTTGATCGTGGGGAAAGTAAATACCGCGAGCGGGGTCAAAGAGATCGCCATTGACGCGGGTGTGTCCGACAATCTTTTCGCGATCGACGTCGAGACCGGCGAGGTGATCTGGAAGAAGCACTTTGAAAATACCTGGACTCCTCCGCTGATACCTGGACGCGACGGCGGAATTCTGTGCCCGGGCGGGTTGACCGCTACCCCTGTGATCATTCCCGCTGACACTCCAGGTAAGTACACCATCCTTGCTATCTCCTGGGACGGCCGGTTGCACCAAGTTAACGTCGCAGATGGCGAAGAGGTCGCCACCCCGTCTAAATTCGTTCCGCCGAATGGAAAACCGTACGCATTGAACTATCGGGATGGCGTGATCTACACGCATACCGCTCAGGGCTGTGGCGGGAACCCGAACGTGGCTTATGCCTACGACATGGCGACGAAGAAAGTAGGGTCCTGGGGACCAGCCGGTGGCGGCATGTGGGGCCGAACCGGTCCCGCACTCAGTAAAGACGGTACGATGTACACCGGAACCGGGGACGGCCGCTGGGATCCGGAGAACGGAACCTTTGGCAACGGCATCATAGGCCTGAAGCAGAATAGCGAAACGAAGGCTCTTGAGCTAACAGACTACTTTGCTCCGACGAATGTGGAGTGGCTCTACTCTCGCGACCTCGACATGCAGGTAACACCTGCCATCTTCGACTTCAAAGGTAAGGAGTTGATGGTCTCTGGCAGCAAAGAGTGCCGTGTTTTCCTGATGGATACTTCCTCCATTGGCGGAGACGATCATCGCCATCCGCTCTTCACAACACCACTGATTTGCAACGAAGACGTGAACTTCGCGTCGGCAGGTATATGGGGCTCAATGGCGAGTTGGGAGGACGCGAAAGGAACGCGTTGGGTATTGACTCCGTTCTGGGGCGCAAAACATTCGAAGTTCTCTGCACCCATTGAGAACGGACCGGTAAAGAGTGGCGCCATCGCCGCCTTTAAGGTAGAGGAGAAGAACGGGAAATTCCAATTGACTCCCGCCTGGATTTCACGCGATATGAACCGCGCCGAACCTCCGGTCATCGCCAACGGCGTCGTGTTCTCTTACGGAAGCGGCGAGGATACGGAACAAGCTTACCCGGATGTCGGCCTCGATGATGTGCCGGAACGCCGCATT
>JBJMGJ010000435.1:0-4840 GCA_045807965.1 Bryobacteraceae bacterium
ACATTGTATTGTCCAACAGTCTCCTCTATTCGGTTCGCGAAGTGTTCCTGATCCATAGAGGAACCGGAGTGCTGTTGGAGCAAGCTGCGCGCGAGGCGGTTACAAAAGATGCGGACATGATCTCGTCCATGTTCACCGCTATTCAGGAGTTTGTCAGGGACTCGTTCATCGGCACAGAAAATACAAACCTTGAGACCATTGATGCCGGATCATTGAAACTGTGGATCCAGCACGGGGCCCACGTCATGATTGCGGGTGCGCTGGACGGGACGCCACCCCTGGAGTTAAAGACGGTCTTTCGTGGTGCACTGACCGAGATCCAGGAAATGTTTAGTACGGAGTTACAGACGTTTGAGGGTGACGTGACGCCGTTTGAGCGCACGCGACCAATACTCGAAAGATGTCTGCTGGGCAGATCGGCCGCAAAGCGTCGCAAACCCTTGTTGCTATGGGCGCTTGCGACCGTGTGTATCGTACTTGTTGCCGCCGGAGCCTATTTCACAATCATTCGCCGCGAGCGCTGGAATGGGTTCCTTGAGAGGCTGGAAAAGCAGCCTGGAATCGTCGTCACACGCGTGGAGAAACACGGGGCGGAGAACGTCGTCTTCGGTTTGCGTGATCAGCTCGCCGTCAATCCCGCCGACTTGCTGCGAACCACTGAGATCCCGCCTTCAACTGTTAAATTCCAGCTAGAGCCGTACGAGTCGCTCGACGCCGCGTTTAGCCTTCGCCGGCAATTCGCAACGGATCGGCAAGCGATAGAAAGGTCAGTCATCCGCTTCCCGCAAGGTGACGCACAGCTAAGTTTGACCAATCTTGACGAGATTGAAACCGTTGCCGCGACGATTTCTTCGTTCCTGCAAGCTGCGGGAGCATTACATTCCCGCGTTCAGATTCAGATAACGGGCCATACAGATGAAGTTGGCTCAGGAGAATCGAATTTCCGCTTGTCGGCACAGCGGGCGGACGGCGCGAAGGCCGCGCTCGTCGCAGACGGCATAGACGAAAGCCTATTGCTGGCCCGTGGAGTCTCCACTTCGGAACCGGTTCGAAAGGGCACATCGGATCGACATCGCAGTTTTAACCGCAGTGTGACATTCAGGGTCATTGCGGATCGTTAGAACCGGTGCGCCTAATCGGAGAGCGGGTTTGGCCGAAGTTGGAAGCGAACAACTTTACTGGTTGTCCCTTTGCCGGTCTCGCTATGGAACGGCGTACGGGTCCCCCAAGTCGCCCAGATGCCTTTGCCTTTCCATCCTGCTTTAGGATCGTCGATTCGACCGTCCATGCCTTTCGCATAGAATCCGAGTGGGTAAGCAACGCGCATGATGACAAATTTCCCGTTCACAAGAGCGACCAGGGAATCGGATGAGTTGCCCGTAATGATCGGCGTGTTTGCTCCCAAGCCCAATGTGTCGAACTGATCGACCCAATCATAGTAGTGCGAATCGGCGCTTCCCGAACCCTTCACGTCACGGAAGTTCGGTCCCGGTGTCCGGTAAAGCGTCCAGCCCTCGGGACAGTGCTGTCCAGTCGCATTGGGCCCCTTGAGAGGACCTTTGCACTTGCTGCGGTCGAAGCTCGCGAGATGTCCGCTTCCGAGCGCCACCCAAGCAACATTGTTGCGGTCAATATCCATTCCGCGCGGCGAGAATCCGGAGTCGCGAGCATTCGGATTGTTGTAGGGGACTTCATAATATTCAGCGAGAGATGTCTCGGGCGGATTCGATCCTGGATTCAGACGTACGATGCCGCCTGGAAAACCCAAGACGCTGCCCCAGACCATACCGTCTGTCCCAACCGCGATCCCGTAAAAGGCGGCGTTCAATCTTGTATCGTGGCTCGAGTCCGCCGTGGGACCGCTAAGAGCCGAAGATGTTCCAAGGCTCTCTCCGCTGGGCGCGGTCAGCACCTTACCCTCGGAGTCCACGTACGGATCTCGCTTGCCGTTGCCATTTGTGTCGAGCACGAGCGCGGTCCAGCCTTGCGACTTTTGTTCATCATGCGTCTTATCCCATAGGCGCGTGTTCAGCCATCCCACAACGCCGCCACCACCGCCACTGCTGGTCCACAGTGTGTTGTTTGTATCCGAGGCAAACACGAGATGATGCGTACCGTAGCAGGTATCAATCATGGACGACTGCTTTGTTGCGGGATCGTACACACCGAGTTGCCGTCCAGACATCGCGAGTGGCGTCAGCTTTGCCGACTCCAGATCCGAGCCCGCTTTGCAATAGCCGGGGTTCGCGTTGGCTCGAATGCGCCCTGTGTACCAGACACGCCCACGTTCGTCCAGCATCGGGTTGTGCACGGTCGTGTGACTATCCCAGATGGCTTCGTCACCCCAGACCGGCGACGGCTGCAAAGGCTTAGGCTGCCCAGGCGTATCCGGATCGCGATAAGGCACCTTCACCTGGCTGATGCTGTTGTGAACCGGATCGAGTACCGGCAGGTAATCGCGGCTCTCCTCCGGTGATCCGTAGATGAGTCCGTTGGCATTCACCTTCGGATTGCGCTTGTCGCTTGCGATCTCGTCGTGCAGGTAGGCCTTGGGATCGGCCCAATCCCATTGAGTGACGATGATGTTGCGTTCGATGCCGCTCGGTCGCGGAGGATCTTCGAACGGCAACTCGCCCTTCGCGATACGGGTGGTCCAATCCCCGAATTCCGTTGCGGCTCGTTCAGCGCCCAGCTGTGAGATGCCGCCCACCATGGCACGGCCGGCTTGCCCGGACTGGATGCGCCGCAACCATGCTTTCGCGGGCGAATCCAGATCGCGGAATAAGGACGGAATTGTGCGCGTGTATTCGTTGCCAAGCTGGTGACACGACTCGCAGCTATCGGTCTTCACCAGGTGAAGCCATTGTCCTTGAGTCTTGATGTTGCTCGAGATGCCATTTCCGGAAGCTCCAGTACCCGGGAATTCGCTCTCCTTCGGTATGTGGAGCATCGAATACCAATAGTTTCCAGGATAATATTGCGCGGCAGCTTTTCGGTCTGGCGCGACCGATGGTTTCAGGTCGACCTGTTTTCCTGGACGCGTCTGCTGCTTGGCCGAATCCACCAGTCCATACCCACGCGCCCATACCGTGTAGTTCGCTGGGGGAAGAGAGGGAATTAAGTAGCGGCCTCCCTCATCGGTGACCACCTGTTTGATGTATCGCGTGGGCAAGTCGGTGGTTTCCGCGATAACCCATACACCGGCCTCGGGACCTTTGGCGCTGGACACCAACCCACCAATCTCGTCGCCCTTGACCGTCACCGTTGCATTTTGTCCCGCGCCCAAGTATCCGGCAATACTAATGGCCATCACAGTCGAGAAACAAAGAAATCCGGCTGTCCGCATGGAGTAGACTCCTACAATCGCCCTGGTGGGCTTCCAATTTGAGTTCCTGGCCGGACAGTATATACCCGTCGAATGACATTTGGCGATAAGGCCTCTGTGCGATCTAGCGTCAGTGTTACCTATATATTGATGCGAGCCGGACTTTATCACGCATGAACAGACGCAACTTTCTCCTGAGTTCCTTGGCGGTCCCCGCCGCCGTCCCCCTTTCGGTCGTTTCGAGCCCGCTCGTTCCGAGCGCCGCTCCAGCAACGGGGGAGGGCAGGGTGGCCGTCCTGCTGGTGGACACTGACAGGGTAACGACTCCGATCGACGAGCGGATTTATGGGCAGTTCCTTGAGCACATTAACCATTCGGTGGAAGACGGGCTCTTCGCTGAACAGATTCGCGGCGCCGGATTTGAGGGCGAGGACTTCAAGACGTATTGGGAATCGTTCTCGGATCGCGGCAAAGTCGAGATCGCCGAAATGGACTTCCAGAACGGCAAAAAAAGCGTGCGGCTGAGTGTCGCCGGTGGCCGCGCGGGAATCCGCCAGGGCCGCATCTTCGTCGATGCCGGCTTCAAGTACGATGGCTCGCTCTGGGTGAAACGCGAGGAAGGCTCCCCGAAATTGACGCTCCGCGTCCAAGGTTCCAAAGACGGCCCGATCACGTCGATACCGCTCCCCGTAACGGGCTCGGATTGGAAGGAGGTCCCCTACTCGTTCACCAGCCCTGTTCGTGACACGCAGGCCACCATAGAGGTTGCTGCGACCGGCAATGGCGCGGTACTGCTCGACTTCATCTCGATGATGCGCGCTGACGTCCGTCGCGACGGCATGCTGCGCCCGGACTTGCTGGAAGCCTTGCGCGATCTTCGTCCGTCCTTCATCCGCTGGCCCGGCGGCTCTTTCGCTTCCACATACAAATGGAAAGAAGGCATCGGGCGGTACGCCGCGCGCGGCTATCACCCCAACACCTTCTGGGGCGGCTATTCAGACTACTTCGGCTTCGGGACGGAGGAGTTTCTGGGACTGTGTCGAAAACTCAATGCCGAACCTCTGATCGTCCTGGCGGCGCCTAACACGAACCCCGAGCAAATTGAGTACGCGATGGAATGGGTCCAGTATCTCAACGATCCACCGACGACCAAATGGGGCCAGGTACGAGCGTCGAACGGACATCCCGAGCCCTACGGAGTGAAGTTCTTTCAGATCGATAACGAGCCGATGAACAACGGCTTCACTCCGGAGAAGTACGCGGAGATTGTCAACGTTTATGGGAAGCGATTGCGGGCCATTGCTCCCCAGGCGCGAATCGTAGCGTGCGGGCAGAAGCGGTCGAACGACATGGTCTGGAGTGAGAAGGTCATCGACCTTGCGGGCGAGAACTTCGACATTCTCGGCTGTCACAACTATGAGTACGAGCCCGAGAACTTCGAGACCGGGTTGAGGCGCATCCGCGACTATCTCACGAAGCTGGCCGATTACGTCCGCGTATCGAAGCATCCTCGAA
>JBJMGJ010000436.1:0-10884 GCA_045807965.1 Bryobacteraceae bacterium
GCGGCTACCTGGACTCCGCAACTCCGACCCCAGCATCAAACAGTATCTTGCGATATTGGTATATCCATGACGCTGAGAATGGATTACGCGCGCGCGAGGGCCCTTCTGATTGGCATTCTTGCGCTATACTCCGTTTGGACGGGTCCCTAGGACCGACAATTCTATTAGTGGAGGCTGATGAGTAAGGAAGACAGTATAGAGGTAACGGGAACCGTAGTTGAAAAGTTTCCGAGTGGCTTGTTCAGTGTGCAGCTAGATCAGGATAGGACCGTGCTCGCCCATTTGGCGGGTAAACTCAGACGCAACCGCATCCGCGTCCTCGCGGGCGATCGAGTAACCCTTGAGATGTCTCCCTATGACCTCACCAAGGGGCGAATCACCTACCGGCATAAGTAAGTTCTCTACCCCAAGTCCCGATTCGCCTCGTCGTCTACTCTTGATTCTTGGTACAAGACCGGTAGCAATCAACCTGGCGCCGCTCGTGGCCGAGTTCTGCAAGGCCGAGCATGAGGATTCCGAACAACCGTTCGCGTAACTGCCCTCACCGGAAGATGCTGAGCAGGTACCCACCCCTCCGAGATCAACCCGGAGTTTAGCCTGGAGGTGAGACGCACTTAGTTCTCGTTTGCCTGCCATCGCTGGCGCCCTTCCTCGAGAACGTTGGCCCGGCGCGGTGTGTCCCGGCGAACCTGTGCTCGTGGTACGGCGACAATCGGAACGGGCGGGGAGCGGTGGACTTGCACGGTCAAAGTCGACGGGACCGATAGCTCAGCCGTTGCCCGTTCCGGCGGGAAGCCGGCCGGCTACAAAGAATTACCATAAGGATTGTCCTCACTGCAGACATTCCGGCGTTCGGCTCCGGCGGCGCCCCGGCCCAGTCGATGGCCGCAGATCTACTTCGGGATTCTGTCAACTTCTCTGGGCACGCTGCTGCTGGAGTTGACTCTGACCCGAATTTTTTCGGTCATTTACTACTATCATTTCGCGTTTCTCGCGATCTCCATCGCCTTGTTCGGGTTAGGAGCGGGCGGCGTCTTTTCGTATGTTGTTTCGAGCTGGCCCGGTTCGATGTTTCGGAAAATCGGGATACTTGCCGCCTCCAACTCAGTTGGCTGCGTTCTGTGTCTTTGGTATCTGCTTACTCAGAATGGTGAGTTGAATACGGCTCAGCTCGCCATCGCTTACTTCGTTACGGCGACCCCCTTCTTTTTGTCGGGCACGATCTTATCGCTGGTGATCTCCGAAACACTCGAACGGGTAAACAAAACCTACTTCTTCGACCTTCTGGGTGCGGCCGCGGGTTGCCTGGTTCTGGTGCCTTTGTTGCATTGGATCGGGGCGCCGAGCACGGTTCTGGTGGCCGCCATTCTGTTTTCCGTCTCCTCAGCCATCTGGTTTCACCTCGACGCGTCGCCTCGGGGTCGTGCCGGTTCCGTGATGATCGGCATTCTCCTGGTTGCTCTGATCGCGGTCAACAACAAACAACCTCTGCTTGATGTTCATTACGCGAAAGGGCAGCGACTAACCGGCGAAGAGTTCGTTCGATGGAACGCGCTCTCCCGAATCGCGCTTAAACCGGAACCTGGGTCCCACATGAAGAGCATCGTGATCGATGCGGATGCCGCGACCGGTGTGGCCCGTTTCGATTTCGAGCATCTCTCGAACAAAGATAGGGACGATCTCGCCTATCATGGCCCTGGCGTTCCCTACCTGCTTCGGCCCGCCGCCAATACTCTGGTCATCGGACCCGGCGGCGGCTGGGACGTTTCTCGGGCTCTCGCGTCCGGCAGCAAACACGTTACCGGAGTTGAGATCAACCCGATCATCGCAAATACCATCATGCGGGAGAAGTTTCCGCAGTACAGTAACCACCTGTATACCCGGCCCGAAGTAAAAATCGTTGTGGAAGACGGACGCGCATTCGTGCGAAGGTCCAGCGATCGCTTTCAGGTCATCCAAGCAACTCTCGTAGATACCTGGGCTTCGACGGCGGCGGGTGCTTTCGCTCTATCCGAAAACAACCTGTACACGACAAACGCGTTTCACGATTACCTTGCGCACCTCACGCCGTACGGAGTCCTGGCCTTCACGCGTTGGGGATTCGATCCTCCGCGCGAGTCTCTGCGTGTTGTTGCTCTTGCGCGCGAGGCCCTCGAGCAAATTGGCGAGAATACGCCCGCCAAGAACGTTGCTGTGCTGCGGGAAGATGCTCAGAAGCTCTCTGGGTGGGGTGCGCAAGACACCATCCTGGTTTCGCGGAAACCGTTTACGGCCTCAGATCTCGCGCTGCTCGACAGCCTGCCCGGCCGGAGCCACATGCAAGTAGTCTACAAACCGGGTTCAGGCCGCGAAACCCCATTTGGGAAGCTCCTGTTGGCGTCTGACGTGAAGCGCTTTTACCAGAACTATCCGTTTGATGTTCGGCCCGTATCGGATGATCGGCCATTCTTCTTCTACACAGTGCAGCCAAGGGATCTTTGGGGGTTCATCTTCAACGCATCCCGGGCCACGGCGGATTACAAAGTGAACTCCGCGCTGCCTGTTTTGTTTGCACTGATCGGGATCAGCCTACTGGCAACCGGGGTCATTGTATGCCTTCCACCTCTCTTTTTGAAGCAACAGGTTCCCCGAAGCAGGGAAAGCCTGATTGCTTTGCTGTTCTTTCTTTTTATCGGCGCCGGTTACATACTCGTTCAGGTTTCGCTGATTCAGAAGTTCGTTCTGTTTCTGGGCCATCCCACTTACGCGCTCACAGTGGTGATCTTCTCAATGCTGTTATCCAGCGGTTTAGGCAGTTACTTCAGCAAACGGCTGGTGCAGCTACAGGTTTCGCGCCTGAGCTTTGCTTTAGTTTTGGTCACGGCCGCAGTTTCTGCTTTGAGTTTGGTCGTGACACCAATCGCCGATCGTGAAGTCACTCTTCCGTTCGCCTTGAAGGTGTTGATCACGGTTTCGCTGATCGCGCCCGTCGGATTCGTGATGGGCATGCCATTCCCGACCGGGCTTGGTTTGTTGAAGCAGGTTCTGCCTTCCGTGGTGCGTTGGGCGTGGGCGGTGAACGCGGCCGCCAGCGTACTCGGCTCAGCCGCCGCGATGTTCCTCGCCATCTATCTCGGGCTGAGTATCACTCTGCGGTTGGGAGGGCTTTGTTACCTCGGGGCGCTCGCTTCCTTATTGCTCTCGCCTCTCACTCGCAAGACTCCGGCGGATAACGAGGCCTGGCCGGAGCGCGCGCGGCACCGTGTTTCCTAGTGTTACTTACTCGGAGCGATGACCTTGAGCGTCGCCTCGAGTGCCTCAACAAAGAAGTATTCGCCCCACATCACGGATTCGTCGATACCAAGTCCTTTGTGGATGTGGTAAACGCCGCCTTTCAGGATTCCTTCCCATTCCGGCTCGTTGATCGCCAGGAAATCATTGCAGAGATTCCGCAGGACATAGACCGCGGTGGACCAATAAAAATGTCCCTTCATGGGGTCTGCTATCTGGCGGCAAAGCTTAAGCAGGCCCGCTGCCGCAATAGCGGCGGCAGAGGAATCGAGCAGCGATCGATTCTCCACAGGAGCGTTGTAGTCCCAAGGCGGAACTCCATTGGCGGGAGTATGCGTGATGTAATAATCCGCACAGGCTTCCGCCGTCTGCAGGAAGCGGGGGTCACGGCTGTACTCGTAAGCGTTTGAAAACCCGTATAGAGCCCAGGTCAAGCCTCTCGACCAACACGAATCGCCGCGAAATCCCTGATGAGTGGTTTGCCGCAAGAACTCACCGCTTTCGAGATCAAACAACCCTTCCTGCGCCACTGAACCATCGCCCCGCACGAGAGACCGCCGTGTCGTGATGCAGTGCCGAACGGCGATGTCGCGCAACCTTTTGTCGTTAGTCTCACGGGCAGCGTAGAAGATAATCCCGACGTTCATCATGATGTCGATGAACAGGGAATCGCGAGCCACGAAGGAGCTGAGGTATTGACCGCCTTCGTTGAACCTCTGGGCGAGGGTTCTTCCAGCTTGCAGCATCACTTCTTTGACAGCGTTGTCGCGAGTCAGCTTGAACCAGGGATGGTAAGTGGAAAGAAAGATGAACCCGAGATCGTGGACATCGTTATCGCTCTTACGATACTCTAGCGGTTTGCTGTAGTGAATCGCTCGTTCAAACCAGAACTTATATTCAGGCTGGGACAAAGCTCCTGTTCCGTTCGCTACGGGCTGTCTTCCCAGATGCCGGGCAAAAGTCCACATCATGCCGGGCAGAAATCCATCGCACCAATGCGTCCAGGCGGGCCCTTCATGCTTCCATTTACCGGCGACCGTGTACATCGGGTAAAAATCCGGATAGTTTTCGACAAGCCGTCTGACTTGCGTTCGCGCAAATGCCATCGCATTCTGAAACAGCTGTTTATCCGAATCGTGAATGAATTGAATCATGAAAAGACCGCGATCACATTATAAGTAGAGGCCGCGACTCCTCTGCTACCATCGGGTTTGCATGGCGACTAAAGTTACGATTGTGAATAACGGACCCATTCGCATCGAGGGCGAATTTACAATCCACGATTCGGAAGGCAACTCGTACGGCTTAGGTGGCCGTTCCGTCATCTCTCTTTGCCGATGCGGCCTGGCCGATAACAAGCCGTTTTGCGACGGTACGCACGGACGAAATGGGTTTAATTCAGAGTGCAAAGCCCGAGACCTTCCTCCTCCGAAAGCGAAGCTGTAAACGCTTCGCCCCCCAAGAAATCACCGCGCCTTATTGAATTAGACATTCTGAGGGGATTTCTTCTTCTCTGGATGACCTTTACTCACCTGCCAACGAAGGTGAGCATCATCTCCAATCAGACGTTCGGATATGTCTCCGGCGCCGAAGGATTCATCTTCCTCGCGGCATTCATGGTTGGCCAGCTTCAGTTCCGGCGGGAGCAAATGCGAGGCGAGGTCGCGACGGTTCGGGATCTGGCGAAGCGGACAGCGCGCGTGTATGTCTACCATTGCGGCTTGCTTCTGATTGCGTTTGCGGTGTTCGCGCCTATTGCCGTGAATCTTCATCGGCCGGCGGTAGAGAACCTGCTCTCGTTCTACCTTAAAAATCCGAAGCCCGCCGCCATAGCCGCCGTTCTTCTGCAATACCGACCGTCGCTCCTCGACATCCTCCCCCTATACGTCATCTTCATGGCTTTGACGCCATTCGCGCGCAGGGTGGCTCGTGAATGGGGGTGGGAGCCCGTCATTTATGCGGGCTTCAGCGTTTGGGTTGCGGCACAATTCGGTCTGCGGAATTTCATCTTTCGTCATTTTGTGCCATTTGGGATTCACGTGCCCTTCGATTCCACAGGCGCTTTCGATATCTACGCCTGGCAACTGCTTTGGGTCGTCGGGCTGGCTCTCGGCACCTTGAATGCGGATCACCTCGCCGGCGTTGCGGCGAAAACCGAATCGGCCGAAGAACTCCCGCGCTGGCTGATCCGGCTTAGCTTCGCGGTGGCCGGCACTTTTCTGCTACTCCGATACAGCCCGGTCGACCGATGGATCGATCCAAATCTCCTTGGATGGCTGATTGATAAGTGGCACTTGGGTCCCGCACGCGTGATCAACTTCTCCGCCATTGCAATCCTGCTTGTGCAATACGGCAGCCATATTGCCCGGCTCAAGGTATTCAAACCCCTCGCCTCATTGGGACAAGCCTCGCTTGAGGTTTTCTGCGTTCACGTTCTTTGTTGTCTGGCCGGCGACTCGCTCAGCTTTACGCCCGACCCGGAGTTGTCATGGCCGGAACAGGCCGTTTTGTTGAGCGTCACGTTGGCGGCGCTGTTCGCGAGCGCGCACGCGAGCAAGGTATGGAAAGAGAGCAGACGTGGCCGGTTGGTTGTCCAACCCGCCTGAACAGTTACTTGGAACCGATAGCGTCTTCAGAGAGAACGCGGATGTCGGGAAGGTTCCGGTAATCCTCCGCGTAATCCAGACCGTAGCCCACCACAAACTCATCCGGAATCCGAAAGCCGATGTATTTGACCCCAACTGGCTGAATGCGGCGCTCGGGCTTGTCGAGAAGCGTCGCAATCTCTAGTGACCGAGGCTTTCGTTGATGGAGAATTCGCGTCAGATAGCTCAGCGTTACTCCGCTATCGATGATGTCTTCAACAATCAAAACGTGGTGGCCCTCAATGTTCACGTCGAGGTCTCTCGTTACCTTCACCTGACCGGAACTGCTCTTTTGATTTCCGTAGCTCGAAATGCCCATGAACTCAATCCGGACTGAGTCCCGCTTTAACGCCCTCGCCAGATCCGCAACAAAGATGAAGGAGCCTTTCAGGATCGAGACGAGATAAATCGGTTCATTCGGATAATCGGAATCAATCTGTGAGGCCATCTCTCCAATGCGCTGTTGAATCTGGTCCGCGGAGATCAGGACTCGGTCGGCGGGAGGATGCATCTCTGCAATATTAACGGACGTGGAGAGAATACGCGGCGTGAGTGCCCGGGGATCCGAAAACAGCTTGCAGCCGTGTGCTGCCCAGCCCGATGTGGATGTGCGGAGCGGTTGCTGCCCCGGGAACAGCCGTACGGAACGCAAGATACGGCACATGTAGCCGGGCCAGCAACTGAAGAAGCCAAGTCCCCTCGACTTGCGTCGGACTGAGCGCCACATCGACCCGATTTTTGTGATCCAGACCGAGCGACTGATGAGTCAGGGTCTGGCCAAGAGCACTGATCGGTAGGGGCCGGTTGAATCTCTTCTCAAACTGTGCCTGAATGGGCGTCAGATCGCTAAGTGAAAACGAGCCGTTCCCGTCAGACCGAATGACCGCATTCTTAAACGAGGCTGATTCGGAAGACTTTTCAAGCTGGCGCTCGCTCTCCGCCATAGCCGAAAGCTCTTTCAGCAGGCGGAGGCGGTCCTGAGCGAATCCCAAAGTCCGTTCTCGCTCCTCCAGCTCCCGAGTGGCATTCTCGACATCTACTCTCGCAATCGCTCCCGAAGCTAGCAGGGTCTGGCGTTCTTCGACTACTGTGCGAGCGCGATCCACACGGCGCAGAGCGGCCGCAACCATCCCGTTCGCTTCTTCTTCGGTCATGCTGCCTGCTGGTCTGAATCCGAACAGAGTCCTGCTGAGCAATGCTTCGTCCTCTGCATCAGAAAGGCGGCCGCGAGCCTCCTCCAGTTTGACCCGGGGCAAAGTGCCGTCAGAGACCAGGCGCTCTGTCTGCTCTAATTCGGATCTGGCACGCTGCAATTGGGAGTTTGCCAAGGTGCCGGAGGACGACAAACCGGCCGGTGAAGTATTGCTCTGTGCCGTCACGCTTTGTGGCCAACACAAGCAAGCTGCCCCGGCTAGCCAGATCCCGATAAACAGGCGAAAACGGCTGTACCGGCGCTTACTCATGTTGTTGAAACTGTAGTACGCTGAAAGCGTGGAGATGGTGTAGACGACCCTGCTGAAAAGTTCTCTCAAAATCGATTCCGAACCGCTAGAAAAGGTTCCTGGCTGGCAAATCGCAGTGACGGCTGCTGAAGGAAAAAAAGCCTTCGATATCCGCGTCTTGAACTTGCAGACAGTGACCTCATTTACTGATTATTTTGTGATCTGTTCGGTTGCGAATATTCGCCAGGGCCAGGCAGTTTGCGATGAGATCGAGTTAACGCTTAAGAACCAGGGCGAGAGAGCACATAGTATCGAGGGTTATGACACCGGAGAGTGGATCCTGATGGACTACGGAGATTTCCTGGTTCACATCTTCTCTCAAACCGCTAGATCGTACTACGACCTGGAACGGCTCTGGAGAGGCGCCGAGTCCGTAGACCTGCCAGCGAGTACCGGTTCTGCTCCGGGCGCCGAGCGGCCGGCTAATCTTGCTGCTAAATTAAAGTAACTTGGTCTCATATCAAGGGTTTACGGCAGGGCTGGTTGCAAGCCGACCAGAACAGCGGTGCTTGAATTCTCTTCGTTTCGGACAGGGAAGATCTCAATGTTAACGCCTCGGCACTACGACGTTCTTCACGCCATCGTACAGAATTACATCGAAACGGGCGAACCGGTGGCATCCCGCACAATTGCCCGTCGCTACCCGATGAGCCCGGCTTCCATCAGGAACATGATGGCGGACCTCCTTGAACAGGGGTACTTGACGCAGCCACATACATCGGCTGGTCGGGTCCCGACAAGCGCCGGTTACCGCAGCTACGCGAAGACGTTGGTCGGAAGCCGGATTGTGCAGGTTGAACTCGAACGTTTGAAGGAAGAAATCCGGCGTGAAGGTACGGTCGAAGGCCGCATCGAGAGGTCATCGCAACTTCTCACCGAGATTACGCGGAATTTTGGCATCGCCGCGGCCATACCGACGGAAAATCGTATTCTCGATAGCGTCGAATTGCTCTCCCTCCCGGACCGGCGCGTCTTAATGGTGGTTGTGACGAAAGACGGGATGGTGAAGAACAAGGTCATCAATATCGATGACCACATCCCTCAGGATGAGCTGACCTCTATCCGCAATTACATCAACCGTAATTTCAGCGGATGGGTGCTCCTGAATATTCATCGCGAGTTGCGGCTCAGGCTGGAGCGTGAAAGCGCCGCGTATGACGCCATCCTGCAGAAAGTAAGCTTCTTCTACTCGAAGGGTCTACTCGATCTTGGATTAGTCCCGGAGATTCACTTCGACGGTGCCGAAAATCTGATCGGTTTGGACCTCCAACTGACCCGCGAGCGCATGCGCGACCTTTTCCGGGCACTGGAAGAAAAGAAGCGGATCCTGCAATTGCTTGAGCGATTCTTTGATGGCCGCGATGGCGAATTTTCGGTACAGGTCGGCCTCTCGGATATTCACCCGAGCATGAGCGAACTCTCATTGATCGGAGTGCGGCTGGACCTCGCTGGGGGCTTGATGGCTCATGTTGCTGTCCTTGGGCCCATGCGGATGAATTACAACCGGGCGCTTTCCGCTGTTCTCCACGTGGGACAGGCCTTCAAAACAGCTACCATTTAGGCCCGACGGCGGGCCGACCGCTGCTCGCCAATGTACGGCGGATTATTCTGCGTTCATTTGCGCCAAAAGCGCGGCGGTGCTCTAATAGGAATAGGACGAACGCGAAAGTGGGCGAAAGCCCACTTTTTTATTGCGAGTAACGATGCGAGCAGTACAGAACAATGAGCTCATCGATCGGATCTCCGAGTTGTGCGCAGACGCGACTCGGTCGACCGGGATCGAAGTAGCCGACGTTCAGGTCCGCGGCGCCGGAAAGGCTCGACTTCTCCGCGTGTTTATCGACAAGGCCGAAGGCGTCACTCACGCCGATTGCGAGATGGTCTCTCAGAAGCTTGGGCAACTCCTGGATGAGCAGGACATTATGCCCGAGGAGGGCTACACACTAGAGGTGAGTTCACTGGGGGCCGAACGGAAGCTCTCGACCGAACGCGATTTTGCCAGGGTGATCGGCAAGGCGATATCCATGACGGTTCGCTCGTCGCCCGAAAAGAGCGAGCAGCTCGAAGGCAAGCTCGTTTCCGTTCACGGCGGCCAGCTTGGAATCGAAGTCCGCGACGGGGAGGTTCTTCAAATTTCCCTCGAGCGCGTGCTCCGAGCAAAGCTGAAGCTCAGTTGGTAACGGTCTTCACACGCGGTTTATTCTGACATTTCGTTCTAGGTTTGTAAGAGGTGTTACGTGGCTTCCATCTATCAGTCCATTGAGTTATTAAGCAAAGAGAAGGGGATCGATCCGCAAATTGTTCTGGATGCGGTGAAAGATGCCATGTTGGCGGCCGCCCGCAAACATTTCCGTTCGCAGGAAGACCTCATCGCGGATCTTGATGAAAGCACCGGAAACATCAATATCTACAGCGTCAAACAGGTTGTAGAGACAGTTGAAGACCCGTACAAGCAAATCAGCGTGAGCGCTGCAAAGCGAATCTTCCAAGGTGCCCAGGTTGGCTCTGAAGTTCGGGAACCCAAACCGACCGAGGCGCTGGGGCGGATTTCGGCACAGACGGCCAAGCAAGTCATTCTGCAGAAGGTTCGCGAAGCGGAGCGAGACACTGTTTTCTCTGAGTTTCAGGGCCGGCACGGCGAACTCGTGAACTGTGTTGTCAAACGGCTGGAGGGTCAGGATTACATCGTTGAGATGGGCAAGACCGAAGCACGGCTGCCCAAGAAGGAACAGTCGCGGATCGAGAGCTTCAGCATAGGCGATCGAGTGCGTTGCGTAATCAAAGGGGTCGAGCGAGGCGGTAAATACTCGGGCGTACTTGTCTCCCGAGCCGCACCAGAGCTGGTCATGCGCCTATTCGAACAAGAAGTGCCGGAGATCTACGACAACACTGTATCGATCAAGGCATGCGCGCGAGAAGCCGGCGAAAGAACCAAAATCGCCGTGTTTAGCCGCGATCGTGATGTGGATAGCGTGGGCGCGTGCGTCGGCATGAAAGGGATGCGGGTACAGTCGATCATCCGGGAACTGCGCGGCGAAAAGATCGATATCATCGAATATTCGGAAGATCCGGTCGTCTTCGCGACGCATGCGCTCAGCCCCGCTAAGATCAGCCGGGTCAGCATCGTCGATGGTGTCGAAAAGGAGAGGCACCGCGGGCCGTCCACTGGTCTCGAGGATCCCCCCGGATCCATACGGTTCCCCGCCGTAGCGCAAACGGTACCTGCGAGAAGGGGGCAGCGGAAGAGCGCTAGACGAGCACCGGCTCGGCGACGTCGCTGCGCCCGTCCTGCTCGGGTGTGAGCACTTTGTGCAGTGACAGTGCCACGAGCGATGCCCCGAGACTGCCCGCCACCACCAGCACGATCCACAGCGCGCCCAGGTGATGGCCGATCAATGGCGCAGCAGTGAGCGGCCCGATGATGCCCGTGACGCCCCAGACCATCGAGCCCATCGCGTTGTATCGAC
>JBJMGJ010000437.1:0-16094 GCA_045807965.1 Bryobacteraceae bacterium
CACGATACCTTTCATGCTACCAAGTTGCTACGGATTCTGGAGCGCGTGAAAGTACACTTTGGTATAGCATTTACCTTGGCAAAAGCGATTTGCACCGTTAGCTCAATTGGCAGAGCAAGTGACTCTTAATCACTGGGTTGCAGGTTCAAGTCCTGCACGGTGCACTCAATTTAAACGGCTGAAATACAGAGAATTACGCTGTGTGGGCGCGAACCCACTGTATCCGCAGACGTTTTACTTGGCCATTTCTTGGCCAGTTATTTGAAGCATCCCACATTGTCAAAAATAACCACAGCCTTAGACCTCGGGCCGATTACTGCGTAAGCACGAAAGTGCTGTCCTAACAGGAAGACGAACAATGCGGAGTGCAATCGTTGCTATATACTCGGCGCGTAGTGCTTTACATTATTCAGTCGATTCTGCAGGGACTCTACTGAAGTGCTCAGGGCTGCTCCGCGTCAAAGCCTGTTCAGCCCTGAACACCGATTACCTTGTCACCTGAGACGACCACGGCCTTACGGCCAGAGCGACGGTGGTAAGCATCGGCATTTTCTGGTTCAACAACAACGATCTGAGTTGGACTGTTGGAAGCATCCGCTTTGGAATCAGAAGGATCAGTCCGGAAGTATTTTTTACGAAGCGCGTCTAAATCAACAGATTGCGCATCGGCTTCCGTTTCGTGTGAATCGGAACCTTCAACGTTCTCAACAATTCTCCACCCGGGCATCGATTTCTTTACGATGCTTGCGGCACTTCGCTCTGCGTCTGTCTGTTTTGCTTTTTTGCTCATTTTGTCTTTGATATTAATATCATTTAAGTTCGAACGCAACGCCGGTTACCAGCCCAGGCCAAGGCACGTGAACTGGCGCAAAATTTTCATCTCAATCGCGCGTTCGGACGGGCTGTTTCGACCGTGTGGCATGCCTCGAATGAAATCGATCTTCGCATCGAAAAGGGCTTGAGCAGGAGAAGTACCTGCCAAATACCTTGTCCAGAAGGCGATGTGCATCGGGCCACCGAAATAAGCATATGGTTTTACGGTCGGCGAGTAATGCGTTCCGGTACAGCCAATAAAGGCGACTCCTCCCGCTTTTAAAAAAGCGAGCGCGACGGAAGCCTCAGGTGTGCGTACAGCAATCGGCTGCCCTCGCCTGACTTTGCAGGCCGGCACGTCCGCGATAAGGGCACCCCAGCAGCAGCCGGTGAAAACCACTCCACTATACACCCTGGGAACGTTCTGAATTGAAAACGCATCGACAGTTCCATCATCGTCCTCGCCCCAGAAACGGGTACCATCGTAATCCGCTCCGTGAAGCATCAAATACACGTTATTCGCAGACACGGCGTTTTCGCTGATAGCAGAAGTCACAGTGGGTTCGGATTGCAGAAGTTGAGCGCTGCCGGGCAGCGAAAGAAAAATATCCTCCGCAAAAGGGCGTTCGCGATTACGCACTCCAAAACGAGTCACAAACTTTGATGGTACCTGAGCTTGGAGAGCGGCCGCGATGAGTTCGGCTGATTTTGCGTCGGGAATTCTCGATACGGGCAATTCCGGAAGGCCATCGCCGTCTTTGTCTCCATAGATTTCATCGTTCCAAACAACGAAATTGTCAGCGTCACCTGTTGACGAGCCCACTTGTTGTCTCAGTTTAGGGTCGAGTACGTCCAACGTGTTGGGTGGAACCACATCGTAGCCACCTAAGAGAACGATTCCGGCGACGTCCGCCGATAGCTGAGGGCGAAGACTAGTCACGGCGTCGCTCGCGCTTGTCGTAGGCAACTGCTCAATTACCTGATGACCTTGAGCGGTCAACGCTTTCAGGATTTGGTTCGCTTCCGCTTGTCCTACGTTAGAACACAGGGCATCACGGTTCGTGACAAAGAGCAGCTTGGACAAGCTTCGGCCACCACCAATTCTCAAGGTAGAGAGCTTTTCTACGACACCGGGATCAGACTGGACCCTAGACGATGTTGAAGCAGGAATCGTCGGCGCGCTAACAGTCGTCGGTTCGCCTCCGGGCGTCACGTCAATTGTCACCACAACACGAGTCTTTTTGTGGGGCACTCTCGAGAGCACCTCAACTATCTCTATGTTTGAAGCTTCCGCTGCGAGCATTCGTACAGGAACAACTGGACTCGGTGGCACTTGCACAGGCGATGCAGCTTGGCTGGGTAAAGCTGGGGTTGTGGATGTGTCTGTGTTTGGTGAAAAATCATTTAGCCTTCCTCGGTCGACCTGCATTTCAACGTTTCCAGTCGATGTTAGCCGCATGCTAATCAATCCGTTGCGATCCGTTCGGGCGAACGTCAATCTCCTTCGATTAGCCTTAAGAAGGCTAAGAACACCGGGGTCGGGATGGCCAGCATCGATACCACCTGACATTGCGAAATTCCTCGTGTCATCACCCATTTCGTCCAACACGGAAGTGTCGAAGCCGTTGTAGCTGGCGTGGTGAGCAAGCTTAACAAAATCGAACGGAGCGAGGTTGCCAATTTTCTTTCGGATATCGGTCATGTAAGGTCCTACTCCGGTAACTTCCGGTACCGCGAATTGCATGTCACCAGTGAGTAGGAGCTTCTTGCCAGCAACCTCGAAATAAAGAACGATGCTCTGGTCGTTCAGCGCAGCGCCCTTGCCAGGACGATCAACCGCGTCGGATATTTGCCTGCGCATGAGATAACGGTATAAGGCAACTTCATTTCCTAGAGCCAAGTCTGGTCCAAGCTCTGCCATGCTGTCTATCGCATCTTTCGTAAAATGGGCTATAGCTTCCGCACATATAATTAAGTGATCTCTTTCTGGGCCCAGAATCTGCATTCCCGTAGCCTTAAACTCGTTCAGCAAGTCGTCGATAGAATCGCGCCCATAACGCCGAAGTTTTGTGCCAGCTTTTTCGAGAGTCCTCAACATCGCCTTGTACCGAGTCTCTAACGTGGCTGCGTCGGTCAGAAATTCCAAAAGGTCCGCGTCGCTCTTCATTGCGGATCGGTCTTCCTCTCGAAGAGCAGCTATCATCCCCGCAAATTGAGGAGGAATATCGACCGCATCATCCGCGGAGCGTCCGAAACCGAGTTTTTCATCGGCAACGAGGGCCCATTTCGCTTTCAAGACACCAGAATCAACCATCTTCGGCAAACAGCCGATGTGATCCAAATGACAATGAGTAACGACAAGCAGATCGACATCAAAGGGGGCCGGATGTCCAAGAAGAGTTGCCAATTGGTCAGGGATAGAAACAAATCCCTCTTGCCCGTCGAAATCCCTCGCGTGGCCACCATCAATCAATATGTTTTTCCCTCCAAAACGGCAAAGTAAGCAATCCCCGTACATTTGGTGCCCCACATCCAATAGGTGAAGACTCTGTTCTATTTGATCCAATACGAATTCGGTGTTCATAATCGCGGGTTATCAATCGCTAGGACTACAGTTAGACGCCCCAGTTGCTGAGTGCGTCACTATGCTTCCGGATACACTCCTCGACAAAGTTAGAGAGCAGGTTGCATCGGCGCTGGCCTTACAAATCTCAGCGTTTGCATCCCGAGGTGGGCAGTTGTCCAAATCTTGGCCGCGAGCTGCGACAATGCTGACTGTGACGCTCAACCCCGTCACGGCAACTGTCACTCGCATTGCATGCTGAAAACGGCGAAACGATGACCATCGTGTTCCGCTGGGCGCGATCGATCGGTCGTTGGGGAAATCTGCCATCAGGGGGTAAGTAACCAATGCTGTCTGGAATGGGGGTGCCATGTCAAGCAAAAGAATCCGGCGTGAAAAACAGCTTTTGAATGCGAGGCAAATTCCGGAAGAAAACGACATCGCCACCAACACCACCAATGGGCAAGCCTCAGTTGGCTCGTGGGCGAGTCGCTGGCCAACCGCCTGAAATCACCAAAACGGATCAGACGAATGGCCAAAACCACCAGACGGCTGACATGCTTTTCACGAGTCATTGGTTTTCACTACTCCGAACGTCGGCTCTCACCAGCCTGCCTCTCGTATGTTCGTCGCATTTCGACCACGTTGCCAGCCGCGTCGTAAACGTGAATCACGGCGTCATGTGAGAGGGTGCGATGCTGCGTGTATTCGATTGCGTTGCTGACCGCATTCGGCTCGCCGGGCCACAGCTGACCGAATGACAGCGCATCGGCAATCAGATCAACGCCGCGTCTGTCTGTACGCGCTCGCACCCGTAACGATGCATGTCATTTCCGTTTCTGCGCGAGGCGTTATGAATCAAAGCCACTGCAAGCTGGTGAATCGCCCGTTCCACTTCCAGGAATGCAGTCAGTATTTCATCGGCACGAATGATGAAACGCTTTCCGTAGCCGTGCGCGTCCAGAATCCGGATCGTTCGGCCTTACATCAAAAGCCTGCGATGACCTGTCAGGTTGTCGCCTTTTGCAACAACCAGAATCTCTTCTCTGCGACGACCTGTTTCATCGCTTGGATGCGTCAGCGATTGAACGCGCTGATTCGTCTCGTTTCGCCCCGTTCCCGTCAATGAGTAAACGGTATTGGAACTCCGGGTATAAGATAGTGTATGATAAGTTGTGCTTCGACCAAGCGCTCTTGAGCCTTCGTAAGTTTATCCTGCGCCTCCTTCAGCAAGGTTTCGGGCCCAGCCAGTTGCGTCAGCGCCTCAGCTCGCTCTGCTAGGGCAGTGGCCTGATTACGCACGGCCGATTCCTTTTCGCCCGCTAGAGTTGCGGCTTTCGCGTGCAATTCACCAGATTCCTTCGAAAGAGCGTCGACAAGCTTGACAAGAGGGCCCCATGCAGGGTTCGGCACAACTATAGGCGGCCAACAATAAGGCTCTAGGTGCGGGAAAGGAAAGCCAACCTTGCGTACTCCGCAGCCACCGGCCTTTATGACTATCACCGGGCCGCTCCCAGCCTTGCGGCGCAGTTCCTCATGCAAACGCTGATCTGCACTACTGACTTGGGTGCTAAGAGCCACCGATTTTTTATTAATCGAATCAACCAAACCGTTCGCTTTCTCGACAGCAGCGTTTTTCGCTTCAAGCACTTTCCTTTGAGTACTAACCACCTCTTGGGCTGCGGCTACAGCCGACTGCGCCATGTCTAATGCCTTTTCGAATCCGTCAAGGAAGTTTCCAGGCATGAGATCGCTAAACAATCTTTGCAGTGGTTCAAGAAACCCTGCGTCAGGTCCTCCCGTTATTATAACCTCTGGCTCACCTTTTATGCCTTCAAAGTCGTCGATGAAAATGCAGAGAGGATTTTCATCTTGGTCGACCGATACGTATTCCCGCATCACTTCTCTGATTCCCCCGGGCCACTTCTTACGCAACCTATCCCACCAAAGGGCGACCGCTGCGTCTGCGACTGTCGCCCTATAGCCCGACGTCCGATAAGTGAGAACCATTAGCCAACTTTGCAGAAAGTGATCACGTTCGGCAGAGTCATGAAAAGCTGGAGGAAGTTCGTTTTGTATTCCACTATACAGTAGAGTCCCGGCCCAAAGTGCCATTTCGGTGGGGGTTGGCTGTCGCCTTGCGGCAATTTTCCAGTGCACGACAACTCCCGGTGATTTCCCAAACCAGCTTTGTGCCGTGAATTGCCCTGGATTAACATTGTTGTAGTTATAAGGAACGAGATGTCCCGGCTTCAACGCGCCAAGACCGTTCTTCAAAAGCGCAAGCCATCCCGTCGCGTGTTTGAAAATACCGCCGTCAAGCACGGGTGCTGGTATAATGCTCTCCCCATAGTCCAAGATTTCCTTTGCTAATTCCGAAAATTTGCAGATGCCTGCAATCGCTCCTATCCCAATATAATCATCGATCGAACCTTGGTCCGTATGGTTTGTAGGTGAGTGATTGTATAATCCTGGCTCTCTTTGGCAAGCATGATAAGCGTTCAGTATTACATCTCTGGGGAACGGCACACCTAGAGCTTGCATTATGGTGCAAGCCTCTGCAGTATAGAGCAATCCGTTGTTTGTCTTGGGATCTCTGTTCGGGTCGTCTGGTTTTTTGGTGTGGATAAGACCATACCGGTCGCGATAAGGGTTCCAAGAATCCCAAGTTAGCTCCGTTTTCACACCAGTCGAAGCAGGTTGCGGCTGTTCCATTAGGCTCGTTAGCAAGCTCAAGTGAGCAATGCAAGAGAAATCGCATTATCTGTGGAATCGCGGCTCAAATGTCAATTCGAAGGTTTTCGCAGCAGACCATTCAACATTCCGTTACTTGAATCTCCACTCGTGGATTTGCCTACAGAAACGCAAATAGCAGGGGATCCAATACTTCATACGGACATTTTATTCGCCTCCTTCAACCGCGATTTTTTCCTCTGCAATAGCTCGCGTTGTACAAGCCTGAGGATACTCAACAGAAAAAAAGCTTGGCTTTGTCACATCCATTAAAATACAACAGTGTTATGAGTCGCGCCGGAACGTCGTGTGCTTATAAACTACGAATGTGAAACATAAGCGTGTGACGCGATTAAAATTGAAGCGGTTTTTTAAAGCCTGAACATGAACTGGTGGCAACGTAATTGGAATGTTATCTTATGGGGCATCGCAACTGCTGTTGTTCTTTGGGTCTCTGTCAAAGAGAGTTTTGTGGGAATTGCATTTACTGAAGACCTGGGTTCGAAAGTGCCAGGCCTGCTTGGAAGCTTGTTACTCGTTTCATTGTTTGTGGAACGCGTGATAGAGGTCTTCGTATCAATCTGGCGTGACGAGGACACCGACAGGCTTGAGCAGCAACTCGCTAATTTTCAGGATACTCACGCACGGCGGAAGCAAGAAATTGTAGACCTTGTGAAAGAGGCAAGCGATCCCAAAACTACCGCTCAACGGCAAACCGAAATTGCCGCTGTTCTGACTGATAAACGTCAACAGTTGAATTTGGCTGAAGTGGGAGAGGACGGTGTGAAGCAGCAGCTCGTTCCGAAGTATGCCCACACCCGTCGCGTGAGCACCTGGGTCGGTTTGGCGGTCGGGGTACTTACAGCGGCGGTTGGCTTTCGGTTCTTTCATCAAATCGTGAATCTTAAGCAAGCGGCTTTGCCGAAATCACAGATGGCATGGTTTACATTCGTAGATGTGCTCTTGACCGGAGCTATTCTCGCCGGTGGAAGCAAGGCGATACATAATATCTTCTCGGTTTATGAAACTTTCATGAATAGCACGGAAAAGCGAGCTAGCGCATCGGCTGCTGCTGCTGCTGCTAAATCTGCAAACCCGTAGCAGTTTCGAACGTAAAAAGGTGGATTGAAATACAGGCCGCTCCGCGCAGCGGCCATTGCTCTCTCCACGCAGTTCAGCATGATGACGGGCGTTCGGCGCCCAGCCCGAGTCGCGACATTGCTTTCCGTTATGATGCTGGCGTGTTTGAACGTTTGGAATGGCGACGCCCGTTCGGCGTGTCACTTGGGCGCTCAAACCTTTTGCCAGCCAATATTGTAGCTGTCTGACGCTAACACCACTAACATTTCTGAACAATGTGATTTCTGATACGACGGTCAGTTAGGCATATGTGAGACAATGAAGCGCAGCCCGAGGTCCGTGTAACTACTGCTGTGCTCGAGGTTTTGAAGGCTGGTCATGTAAACATTTACGCCAACGACGGGGGCCTATGGCAATATGTGTCCCTGACGTTCGCAACTCCCGACTTGTTGGCTATCGAGCTTAGAAGTCTAAATGATGCAGAAACTAAGGAGCAAGAAAACAAAATCAAGGAACGAGTGCGTTGGCGATGCAACTGGAGGAATGTTTTGCATCTTATTCCCACTGAATGCGCGCATCCTGAGTTGGGAGGAGAATGGGTAGTACTGCAAGGAGACTCATAGGTGCGCTAGGACGAGCCGGAATAGCTTGATATAGTAGCCGAACGATTTTTTCTCGGTTCGTTATGCAATGCTTATGTCGCTAGGAGCAGCGGATATCTTGTTTGTGTGGTGCCTGTTCGTTAGGCGTGTGTGAGAGGATGAGGTTCGCGCGCTTGGGCGATGTAACTACCGCGGGGTGGTAGGGAGTCAATTTTTAGAGCCGCCCAACCTGGGAAAAGCCTTTCAGTAAAGCCTTAACATTGCCGACAAGTGACCACAGCCTTAAACCTCGGGTCGATGACTGCGTGAGCGCAAGACTGCCGCCCTAACAGGAAGACGAACAATGCGGCGCGTAATCGTCGCTATATGCTCACTGCGCAATGCTTTACACTACTCACACCTTTGAATTGCGCTAGTTGTTCGTTAGGTGTGTGTGAGAGGATGAGGTCTACGATCCAGCCAGCGGTCACTGGGCGGAGACCGGCAGTCTCGCTGCCGACCGCCAGTTTCACACGGCGACATTGCTGCCGAACGGCAAGGTCCTCGTCGCAGGCGGACTCAGCTTCTTTTGCGGCTGCGCTGCCGTGAGCGCGGAACTATACGATCCGGCGACCGGCACTTGGGCGGCGACCGGCAGCCTCGGCCAAGGGCGTCTTTCGCACACTGCGACATTGCTGCCTAACGGCATGGTTCTTGTCGCAGGAGGACAGGACATCGGCTCCAACTCTCTCGCGAGCGCGGAACTTTATGAGCCGGCGACCGGGACTTGGAGCGCTACCGGCAGTCTCGGCGCCGCACGCGTCGAACACACGACGACGTTACTGCCCAACGGCGAGGTGCTCGCCGCAGGCGGTTTTGACAGCAGCGGAGCTCTCGCGAGCGCGGAACTCTACGACTCCACAAGTGGGAGCTGGACAGCCACTGGCAGCCTGGGCACCGGGCGCTATCTTCAGACGGCGACTTTGCTGCCCAACGGCAAGGTGCTCGTTACAGCGGGAATTGACAGCTCCGGGAACCTTTCTCCGGGCGCGGAACGTTATGATTCGGCGAGCGGGACTTGGACGGCGACTGGCAGCCTCGCCACGGCACGCTATCTGCACACGGCGACACTGCTGCCTAACGGCAAGGTGCTCGTCGCAGGAGGTGTAGAAACTCTCAACATCGGCTTCGGAATAGTGAGCGCGGAACTCTACGGAAGCGATTTGGGCGTGACCAGCACCGACCCCGCTTGCAATAGCGTGATATCCACCCAGCCCACGGACTTCGTTGTTAACGTGAATGACCCTGTGAATCCAGGAACTCTCCAAGGCAGCGATTTTACGGTGAACGGGACCCCGGCGAACACCGTTAATTACACCTCGGGCGCCATCACTATGACCTTTCACTTCAACAGTTCGCCGGTGGTCACGCAGGGCGTGCAGACGATGGATATTCCCGCTGGCGCGTTTAACCGCGCTTCCGACAACCAGCCGAATTTGGATTTCACGTGCACGTTCTGTTACGCCATAATGCCGCTACAGGTGACCACGACTGACCCGCCTGTTGAGGGCACGTTCTCACCGCCGGCGCCGGGTGACTATCAATATGACGTGAACTTCAACCAGGCTATTGATCCAGCGTCAGTCCAGACGAGTGATCTGACTTTGACCGGCAATGCTGGCGGGAGCGTAAGGGCAGCCAGCGTGATCAACGGCAACATGACTGCCCGGTTCACCTTGCATTTCATTTTTGGAGGCAGCGTGACGGCGAGCATTGGGGCCGGGGCGATGACTGCTTTTGGATGCAATGGTAACATGACCTTCTCGGGGGATTACACAGTAGAGGGGGGGTGCCTTCTCGGTAATTACGTCATAACCCCGGGAACCGATACGATCGTGCCGGGCACTACCGATACGGGTAATCACATCGATGACGGCGATACCCTCATCAGTCTGCCGTTCCCATTCACTTTGTATGAGAACACCTACACAAGTGTGAACGTCAGTTCTAATGGGCGCCTTGATTTCGTGTGCGGCGTGCACGACACCTTCGGCGTTCTGATAGCCTGCATCCCGCCGCCGGCCAATCAGTGCCCGTATGACTTCACCATCTTCGGTCTGTGGGAGGACTTGCGCACCGATTTCGGTCTGAGGGGCTGCGCGGGTTTCCCCGGCGGAAACTGCGGTATTTTCACCTCGGTCACTGGTAGTGCGCCCGATCGGATCTTCAACATCGAATGGCGCGCGGTGCTTTTTGCCAACAACGCCGCGAGGCAGAATTTTGAAGTGCGGCTGTATGAGAATCCGGCGATGAACCAGCGGTTCGACGTGATCTACGGCACGCTCGACACGAGACGCCATGATCATCCGTATGTGGGAGGCGTCCAAGGCGACAGTGACGCCGGGTTCTTCACACAGGATTTCTGTGGCGATATTCCGCCGCAGAACATTTCTCGCACTTACACGATGCCACCCTGCGGCAACCTCAACATCCTTGGAGCCGCCTCGGTCAAAGGTCTCTTCGCTATTGACTTACCGCTGACAGGCCCGTCGGGAGTGGAAGATCGTTCCGGTGGGCCGAACAAGAAATTCACTGTGGCGATGACCTTCGATCAAAACATCACCTCAGTCGGTAGTGCGAGTTCAACCTGCGGCACCGTGCAGAGCATCGTGATCGACGGCACCGATGCGCACAAGGTGAACTTCAACCTCGTTAACGTGGCGCATGCCTGTAACGGCTCGACCATCACTATCACCGCAAACAGCATCAGCGACGACCAGGGCGGGTTTCTGAGCTCGGCCTCGGTTCCGATGGGCTTGCTCTTAGGGGACGTGAACGGTGATCGCGTCGTCAATCGCCTTGATACCAATGAAGCGCAGACGCACAAAGGGCAAAGGACCGTCCAGCAGAATTTCCGCAATGATGTCAACGCAAACGGTCACATAGAGCATTCGGACATTCAGCTTATCCAGCAACAAAACGGCACGTCATTGCCGTAACCGCACGAAGCACGCCGTCACCGCAGCGTCAGCAACAACAGGAAAAAAACCGACCATATGTATTCACCAAATAAAATCATCACAACTATCAGCCTCATCGGCGCATTCGCCTTCGTTACGCTCGTGCCGCCGGCGCAAGCAGTTGATCCACCGCGGCACGGCGGCTATCCGAATCAAGACACCGCTGAGGGTGAAGATGCGCCCTTCAGCCTGACGACTGGCGCTGACAATACGGCGAGGGGGTTTGATGGGCTGTACAGCAATACAACCGCCTCTGAAAACGCCCTAACGAGTTGGAGCTGGAGGAACACAGGCACGCTCAACACGGCACGCTCTAGTCACACGGCGACATTGCTACAAAACGGCATGGTCCTTGTTGCAGGGGGAACTCCCACGGGTTTTGGTGGTGGTCTCGCGAGTGCGGAAATGTACAACCCGGCGAGCGGGACCTGGACTGCCACAGGAAGCCTCAACGCGGGACGCTGGAATCACACGGCGACGCTGCTACAAAACGGGAAGGTCCTTGTTGCAGGGGGACAAGTCAACGCCAGAATTCTCGCGTGGACCGAACTGTACGACCCGGCGAGCGGGACCTGGACTGCCACACGCAGCCTCCCCCTGGCACGCTCTAGTCACACGGCGACGTTGCTACGAAACGGCAATGTGCTCGTCGCAGGCGGCTTTGCCTACGGCAGCTATCTCGCGTTCGCGGAACTGTATGATCCGGCCAGCGAGACCTGGACTGCCACGGGCAGCCTCAACACCGCACGCGTTGCTCACACGGCGACGTTGCTACAAAACGGCATGGTCCTTGTTGCAGGGGGAATTGCCAACGGCCTAGTTATCCTCCAAAGCGCCGAACTATACGACCCGGGGAGCCGCACTTGGACTGCCACGGGCAGCCTAAACACGGCACGCTGTTATCACACGGCGACGGTGCTACGAAACGGCATGGTCCTTGTTGCAGGGGGCGAGGACAGCAACGGGAATGCTTTCGCCAGCGCCGAACTGTATGATCCGGCGAGCGGGACCTGGACTGCCACAGGCAGCCTCAACACGGCACGTTTTATTCACACGGCGACGTTGCTGCAAAACGGGAAGGTCCTTGTTGGAGGGGGACATCTCACAATTTTTGGTGGTGGTCTCGCGAGTGCGGAAATGTACAACCCGGCGAGCGGGACATGGACTGCCACAGGCAACCTCAACGCCGGACGCGCCATTCACACTGCGACGTTGCTGCAAAACGGCAAGGTCCTTCTTGCTGGGGGACTTGACACAAAAAACCGTGTTCTGGCGAGTGCGGAACTGGGACACGGTCACCGCTAAAATCCACTGGGACCGATCAAAGGAGGGACCTTCTCGCAGGTTAAATCAACTGTGCTCAAGCAGAAAATAACTGCCACAGAGAAGCAGAAGAAACCTAAGCCGCTCACTGCAAACCTGAAAGAGCAGGCATTGCAAATCCAGAAGCTGAGCGCGCAGGTCGAGATGAGTCGCCGTGCTCCGCAAATGATCAACCTGGATCACGGCGTGATGCGATCGACTGCGAAACTTTGCGTAGTTGATTGCGTCGCTGAATGCGGGTTCGGCTCGCCGTACCACAAGCGACCAAATGGCAGTCGGTCTGAGACTAGATCGACCCTGCGGTGGCTAACGACCGCACGGCACACAAAAATTCATCGAAATCGATTGCTCCGTGCTGGTGCGGGATCCAAATTCGATTGTCTCGCGCCTCGTCCAATTTCTCGGCGCGGAACAACTGCCTAACGAGACCGCAATGGCAGCGGTCGTCGACCCCGTCGCTGCATCACCAAAAGCGTTAACGCCCCCTGTGCATATCACTCGAAAGAGCGTTCGCGAAGCGGGCGAAAAACGTCTTAATCGCATAAGCGATGCTTCTCAACATTTTCTAAAAGAGCATCGGAAAATTTTAGACTTGACGTTCGTCTGCATAACCGAAATTCTGCTGTTGCGCCAAGTCCGTTAGGGGACTCCAGCCAAGTTACCTCACCCTCTTTCCGCAGGGTAATCCGCGAAACGACCAGGGTTCGCTCGCACAACTTGAGGTAATGGCTATGAAAATCATACAATCACTTCTGTCACGGAGATCTTTCCGTGCTAAAAATAGTCAGTCATCCTTGCACCCCCTTGCGTGCGCCTTGCTTGCCTCCGCCGCAGCCATTCTGCCGCTCCTGCTTTCAACAGCGAGCAGCAGCTTTGCCGGGAGCGCCACTTGGCTAACAAATCCTGCTACTGGGGACTGGAACACTGCAGCCAACTGGACGGCGGGTGGTCCGCCTAATGGGCCGGCGGACACGGCGACATTTCAGTCGTCAAATATCACCAGCGTCTCCACCTCGGCCCTTACGGACGTGAACGGCATCGTATTCGACGCGGGCGCAAGCGCGTTCACCATCACTGCCCGCCCTTTCCTCAAGGAGTTGGACATCACCGGCACGGGCATCACCAACAATTCAGGAATCCCACAGAATTTTGTGGCTAATGGCGACGGCAATAGTGTAGCATCGATAGTCTTTAAGAACAGCGCAACGGCGGGGAGCCTGACTGCTTTCACGAACACGGGCGGTGCCTTCGCCAATGCAGTCGGCGGCGTCATGTCATTCGTTAATAACTCAACCGCTGGCAATGGCACCTTCACCACCAACGGAGGCTTGGTTAATGGCGCACATGGCGGCGCGCTTGCTTTCGGCAACAGTGCTACTGGAGGCAATGCCATTTTTACAACCAACGGCGCCGCAGTCAGTGGCGCGGACGGCGGCATCATACAGTTCAGTGACATCTCGACCGCAGGGAATGGCACCTTTATCACCAACGGCGGCTCGTTCGGAGGCGGTGGCGGTATAATTCAGTTTTCTATTGCTTCCACTGGCGGTACTGCGCGCATGGAGATTTTCGGCAACGGCAGCCTGGACATGAGTTTTCGCCAAGCTCCAGGGATGCCAGTTGGCTCAATCGAAGGAAGTGGCGCTGTGTTTCTCGGAGCAAACAATCTGACCGAGGGCAGCAATAATCTGAGCACGACATTTTCCGGAGTGATTCAGGATGGCGGATTAAATGGCGGCATCGGCGGCTCGCTCACTAAAACCGGCAGGGGCAAGTTGACCGTGACCAACGCGAACACCTATACCGGAGGCACCACCATCACCAAAGGGACACTCCTGGTTAAAAATCAGATCGGCTCCGGCACGGGCACCGGAGCGGTGCAGGTTAACGTCGGCACGCTCGGGGGCACGGGAAAAATCAGCGGTGCGGTGACCGTCGGAACAGTAAGCAGATCCGGCGCAATCCTGTTGGCAGGGAACAGCGGCACCAGCCCCGGCACCTTGACCGTCAATAACACGCTGACCTTCAACTCTCTCTCGACCTACCAATGCGTGTTGAACCGGGGTACTGTTAAGGCGTCTAAAGCTACCGCGCTCGGTGTAACCATTAACACCAACGTGCCGTTTACTTTCGCCGATACCGGCACCGGCAGCTTGGCCACCGGCACAGTGTTCACTGTAATTAACAACGCCTCAGCCAACCTGATTGTCGGCACGTTCAGCAACCTGTCTGACGGGTCGGTCTTCACCAGCAACGGCAACAACTTCCAAGCGAGCTACACAGGCGGCACCGGCAACGACCTGACACTGACGGTCGTGCCGTAACGTCGACTCATCCGAAGTCCCTCAGGGGGCAGCTGCGGTGTCTGCACTCATGACTTCGACCGTGCGGCTTTTCTAATTGTCGGCCACCAATTGCGTTGCAGGTTTGCTTGCCTTAAGCTGATTGTTTACCTTCTGGTGATTGGTTGGAGCCCTTGCATAAGGCTTACCATAAAGCTTATCACCGGCAGGTGGACTTTGTCGACTGGAGCGTTCGGGAAACAAGAAGGGGGTATACCCCCGCGAAAGGTGGTCAGGGTCAAGCCGGCGAAACCTCACGCTAACACACGCGCCTAACGAACAGGCCTATCCGAAAGAAATTGTTCCGGGGTGTTGGAAACGGTAAGCTTCGCGCACGCAATACGTTGTATTGTAACGGGCATTTGGTATCGGGTTCATTCGTGTTAGGGAGCCTTGTTCGGGCTATGAAGTGAGCGAACGAGGTTTAAGGCTGTCGCGATAAGTTCAAGGTTGCTAACGTGCTAGCGAAAGCCTTTTTGAGTAGTGTTTCCTCGCGAAATTGTTGACCCCTACACCCCGGATGGTTCCATCGGCGACTCGACGGGGACTCCACGACTCCACCGGCTCACACGAGCCTAACGAACAGACAGCTCCGGAGCACATTGTTCATGGGGCGGTCGGAACGTAAGTAATGCACACCGATTACCTTGTATCGTGGTGCTTCTTGGTCGCAGTTGGTTTCGCGTTAGGCCAGCGTTCGGACTGTCAACTGACCGCACGAGACTTAAGGGCTGTCGGCTCGGATTTGAGCGCGCTGACGCGACAAAAGAAGCCTTTTTTTGGACTGGTGTTCGCGAGATGTTGCCCGCGGTATACCCCGCACAAATGGTGGTAAGCAAAAGCCGGGAAAATGCCTCGTGTGCAAGGCTTATATTTTAGAGCCTACTTGCGCAGGGGAACGGCGCGGCTCTTCCCGACTAGATAAAACCTTGACGTTGCTCCGCGAAATTGAAAGCCTGGCGGGATGTATCAACGCATCCGAGCAAAAACTCCCAATCGATCAAGCGGGACTCCGATCTTCAAGTCGGCTAGATGGCTCGCTATCGTCTTCGTGGTTGCTTCGTTTGTTCTTTCGGCGACCGTACCGGCCATCGTCCCTCCACCGGACATAATGTTCGTGTCCAACTTCGGTAACAGCACCATTGAAAAATTCGATTCTTCAGGAACCGATCGGGGTGTATTCGTCACGGTCGTTAACCCGACGGGTCTAGCCTTCGACAACTCTGGCAACCTCTATGTAGTGAGCGACAACCCGAGTGGATACGCCATTGAGAAGTTCAGGCCGAACGGAACCGAATCGGTATTCGCCAATACTGGTTTGAGTTGTCCACAGGCTCTCGCGTTCGATCGTGACGGGAATCTCTACGTCGCAAATGCATGCAACGCCACGATCGAAAAGTACACGCCAGACGGTGCCGGCACCATCTTTGCTGATTCCGATGATGGTTTGAACAATCCAATAGGCTTGGCCTTTGATAGCGCGGGCAACATGTTCATTTCGGTGGCCAATGGAGCCTGGGACCAGAATAACTCATCCTTTGGAACCAACTGGGGTGAAAGCATGCTCAAGATCCCCACTTCCGGAACCTTGGGCGTTTCCTTCGCCAATACGCTGAATTGGTTTACCCCAAACAACTGG
>JBJMGJ010000438.1:0-4405 GCA_045807965.1 Bryobacteraceae bacterium
CGTTGTTCACCCCAACCGTGAGCCTGGTGCCCCACAGCATCCGCTGCCAGATGCTGCCGTTGTTCTCGACTCCAGCTACCTGGCTCATCGCGTTCTTCCCATCCTTCGCGTCCTTCGAGTAACCAGCCGCCGCCGCCTCCATCTGCGGCTTGCGGAACTCATAGCTTAGCTGCATGTCCAGCGTCTCATAATCGGAGATCCGGTGATGGAATGGGAATTCCGGGTTCGTGAGTGTCCCCTCACGTCCCGGAGCTGGATTTGTTGTACCGTTAAGAGCAATGAAGTTCGGGTCGTCGTTCATGTCGCCGATGTAGTTACCGGTCGCGACAAAGTCCAAACCGTTCATCCACCCCTTCGTGCCGGCCCATTCAAAGCGAAGAAAGGCCTTATTGAAGGGTATCCCACCCGGCGCAAGAGGCTGGGTTGCCTGGAAGTCGCCGAGGAAGTTAATATCATCAAACCCGCTAAGAGGCTGCGCTTTCCAGGTAATGAAATGGTTCCAACCGCCGGAGAAGGTGAATGTGCCCCAGTTCTGCGTGGGCATCTCATAGGTCGCCGTCGTGTCGATACCTTGCACCATGCGTTTGCCGGCATTGACTGTTGCCGCGTCGATTGTGTTCAAGGTGCCGTCGGCATTGCGTGTGATACCAACTGCGCCACCACCTCCACCGTCGGGATCAACTATTTCCAAAGTAAGGAAGACCTGGGCCGCCTGCGCGGCTGGTAGAATCAAGTCACGCGTGTTGAGCTGATACCAATCCGCGGTGACGGTGAAGCCCGGCAGCCACTTCGGCGTATAGACAAAGCCGGCCGAATAAGAGTCCGTCTTTTCTGGCACGAGGCCGGCGTTACCGAACTGGAAGACGCCGCCTGGGGGTTGGAGGACAGCGTTGTTCACAGGGTCAAACACCACCGGGAAGTTCTGTGCGGTCGGTGCGAAAAGGTTGAACGGCGTGGGCGAACGGAAGGATTGATTAAAGTTCGCGCGCAAGGTCAAATCCGGAATTGGCTGGTAACGCACCGACAAACGCGGCGTGCCGCCAAAGTCTTCCTCCGGATTAGCGTTGTCGAAGGACGCAGTCGCGTGCGTGAATTGATCCTTGTTATCGAACTTTTCGTAACGCCAGGCGGCGGAAAATTCCAATGAACGCACGAAAGGCACATTCATTGTCGAAGTAACGATCGGGAAATTCAGTTCCACGAAGAAAGAGTTGACCTCTTGCAGGAGCTTGAAGGTAGCTGCGGCATTGAAACCCAGCTGATCACCACTGGCTAAGACAGGATCCGGCTCGGCCTTTTGCGCATCGTTCCGGTGCTCGTAACCCATGGCGATATCAAGACCGCCGTTATAAAGATTCGGGAAGAGGTGGGCGTTGATTTTGGCATCGGCCAGCCAACTCCGCTCATAGAAGAAGGAATGACCGACGTAGGAGGCACGTTGTGCCGCCGCTGCGTTGTCGTAAGGGCGTGTCCCGATCTGCGTGCCGGTAGCATCATAGATAGGTGCTACGCCCGCCACGGGGGCGTCCTGTCCGATGAACGGATCGAAGTTGCCGTTGATAATTTCGCGGTAGAGACCGCCACGTGTCGCATCGCCGCTGAAGGTCGTCTTAAAGTCATAGCGCTCGTAAACGAGGCCGGTGTCATAACCGAAGCGGCTAATGAAACTATTGGCCTTGATGCTAAACTCGCCGTTGAGCCCACCGGTATAACGATAGTAATCGGTATCGAAAAAAGTGCGGCGATTGCTCAGTTCCTGCACCAGCCGATAACGCAGCGTGTTCAGCGCTCCCGCGGGATTGGTGTAGCTGCCGGTCGCAGGATTATAGCCCTGCCGGCCTCCGAAGGGGTTGAAAGGGCTATTCTGGATGACAGCGCGCTGCGCGGCGGTCGAGAAGCCCGTCCGTCCTGGCACATCGTTAAACAAGACGCCGGCTTGTGGCGAAAGGAATCCGAATGGCTGCCCCGTCCGCGGATCGGTGAAGGGGATAAACAAATTGGCGTTCTTATAAAACGCCAGCGGTATGGTGAAGGGCGAGGGCGCTGAACCGTTGTCCTGCTTTGTCTTCGCGTACATCAGGTCGCCGTATACCTGCAGGTTATCGCCAAAGATCTTGTAGCGGCCTGTCACATAGTAGAGCGCTTTTTCCACCGCGGGAATAGCAGGCGTGAAAGCACGAAAGTTAAAGCGTGACGGATCCTGGCTGGCAGGGAAGTCGCCCGGTTGCGCTCCTCCGGAAGCAGCGATGTTTCCCCCAGTAGGTTCGAACCGACGATAGCTGGCAGGTGTAGGATCCGAAATTGTAGGATCGAGCAAAACGAGCTGACCATTGATAATGCGACCACCGGGCAGTGTAGTGTTGCCACTGATGCTAACTCGTCCGGCGAAGGTCGGACTGTTGCCGTTCAAACCGCCACGTCCCAGACCGGCCGGATCGTTCCCTAAGTCGCCGGAGCCAGCGAGCTGAGCACGGTCGCGCGAGTAAAGGTTCGCGCGTGAGTAGTATTCTGCCGCGGCCGCAACCTGCACCTTATCGGTCTTGACGCCGCCACGCAGGTAAGCCTGACGCACGTGCGCGTCCGTCTCGGTCGTGTTGCCATACAAGAGGAATATCTCGGCGCCTTCGTAAGGAGCTTCGCCCGGTCCATCCAGCAGGACAAAGTTGACCACACCAGCGACCGCGTCGGATCCATAAATAGCCGAAGCACCGTCCTTCAAAACTTCAGTTCGCGCGGTGGCACTGATCGGAATCGCATTAATATCGGCTGAGCCGTTATTGTCAGTGCCGAGGAATGCGCGACGTCCGTTAATGAGGACAAGCGTATTTGCCTGCCCGACACCTCGAAGATTAACCCCCGCGCTGCCATTGCCGCCGTTGGAGTCATTTTCCGTCGTCGCGTTACCGACAAAGGAAGGCAATTGCCGGAGCGCTTCGACCGGTGTGTTCGATCCGGATTTTTGCATCACTTCGGCGGTATAGACCGTGACGGGTAAGGCCGACTCGGTTTCCGCGGTAGGAATATAGGAACCGGTCACGATGACGCGTTCCGTCGTTGCTGCGCCTGCGGCCGGGTTGGCATTCGCCGCCGCCGCGTCAACCGGCGCACTGCTAGTCACTGGCGGATTCTCCTGAGCGACAGCACTACCAGCGTAGAGGACGGAGCTTGCAAGCGCCAGGGTAAGGGTCGTGCGCGAAGCTCTCAGCTTCGCGAGCAGATATCTCATCATTGGTTTCTCCATGGTTAAGGATTGGTTTTTTACTGCGCTCGAGTTCTACGCGAGGGCGTTCAATCCTGGTTAGGACTTAAACCCGATGAATGCGGACGATTGGCCGTTACACCTTGAGAACAGTAGAGCCTAACGAATGCTAGGCTACCCAGCGGCGAGGCTTAGAAGCGCACCGCCGTTGCGACGAGGAGCTCATCGAAGCGCGGATCGTCACGCAGAAAATCCCACATCGGATTCAGCTTCAGGTCACCATAGCTTAACCCAAATGGTACCTTGGCCGCTTCCTTCAGCCTGGCGAAGGCAGCATCGCGATTTCCGACGATTGCCTCTACCAGACCTACCCGCAGCACGTTCTGTGGTGCAACCAGCGCATCTGCCGTCGCCGGCATGAGCTCAGCCGAGCGGTAGACGTTGTGCAAGGCTTCTTCTTTCCTGCCCAGACGTGCCTGCGCCTCACCGAGTTCGGCCAGGTACATGGGATCGTCGGGCCGAAGGCCAAGAGCAGCTTCCGCGCGGCGAACTGCCTCAGAGTAGGCAGCGCGAGCGCCCTCCTGATTACCTGCTGCTTCTTCGGCCGCGGCGAGGACAAGCCAGTTGCCGGCCATCTCTTTGCCAGAGTCTCCTAGCTTGGCACCCTTCTCTCTCACCGCGTCGTAGTTTCTTTCCATCAAGAGCAGCCAGAGCCAGGCCGAATCGTAATCCGGACTCTCGCGATCGCGGGTCGCCTCAAGGGCATCGCGAGTCCCTTTCAGGTCGCCTTGTGCCATTGCCGCCTCACTCTTGGCCAGCAACAGCCGAACGGGAGCGATCCCGTGTCGTTTAGCGATCACTTCGTCAGCTAGTTGAGTTGACTCGTCATACCGATGTAACCCGCTCAAGGTCTGACAAAGGTTCACCACCAGCTCTGGATTGTTCGGATCAAGTTCAATCGCTTTCCGCCCATCGCGGATCGATTCTTCCCAGCGGCTTAGACGACGCTCAACCAGGCTGGCAAGCGTGAAGTATTCAACCGTGTGTGGCGAAGAAGCCGGAATCTTCGCCAGCTCTACTTCGGTCTGCTGATAGTCATTCAGGCCGTTGTAGTAGTAGCGCGCCATCGCGAGGCGCGCCTCCTCAAGGTGTGGCTCGAGTCGGAGCGCGGTTTCGGCCGCCTGCTTAGCCTCCTCACGACGTTCC
>JBJMGJ010000439.1:0-2528 GCA_045807965.1 Bryobacteraceae bacterium
AAACTCAAACCAAACAACAATCTCTTACCATATCACCCGCAACCGACACGACGTCGGCATATCCCGAAGCCGGACGGCCGCCAGCGCCCTCTAGCGATAGCCGCCCTTGAGGACAAGATCGTCCAAAGGCCGACCGTAGCGGTGCTGAACGCGATCTACGAGGAGGAATTCCTCGGGTTCTGTGTGCTGCAGGCACACACGGAAAGGAGTTCATCATGGACTGACCAATCGTGTGGATAAGCTGCGTGAAAGATGAGGGTTGGCCCCTCGAGGTCGGTTTTCAGGAACCGGTCCCAAACCACTCCAAGCTGCTGCGGTAAAGAGCCGTGGTGGTGAGCGTTGGAGAAAAAGCGCGAGATCAATCTCGTGCAGGTGAGCATCCGAGAGACGAACGAAAGTGAACCCTTCGAAGACGCGTCGTAAAGAAGCAAGCGTCGTCAAAACCAGGAGCGTGAATCCCTTCTGGGACAAGTCTGTCAGGGGGCCTGATGACTGGGCAGACGGCGACCGGCGTAGAGGGGGCGTGAAGCGGATGCAGGCTTTTGCGCGGAACTGCAGGAACCAGTCGCTCTGATGCCAAGGGAGAAGCCCAAGCGGCGAAAACCGCGAGGCGAGAGTACCGACGCGGAGCACTGGGGCGGACCGATCCGTATTAGCGACGAAGGCTCGTAATGGGGCTGGAGCGAAGGGGTCGGGTCAGGCGGTCGTACGATCGAAACAACTGGCAACAGGAGGACGCCGATGCGTGCGACGGGCAAGCCGTTCGATATCGAAAAGAAGCGAGTGTACGAAGCCTATAAAGCGGTCAAATCCAATGGAGGTGCGGCCGGCGTGGATGGGCAGACAATCGAGCAATTCGAAGCCGACTTGAAGAACAATCTCTACAAGATCTGGAATAGAATGAGTTCGGGAACCTACTTTCCACCGCCGGTGCGTGCGGTCCCCATTCCCAAAAAGACTGGGGGCCAGCGGATTTTGGGTGTGCCCACCGTCGCCGATCGCGTGGCGCAGATGGTCGTCAAGCAAGTCATTGAGCCGGATCTAGAGGCTGTATTCCTGACAGATTCCTACGGCTACAGACCGAGAAAATCGGCTCTCGACGCTGTCGGGGTCACGCGCGAGCGATGCTGGAAATACAACTGGGTTCTAGAATTTGACATCAAGGGTCTGTTCGACAATATCGACCACACGCTCTTGCTGCGGGCCGTCCGGAAACACGTGGCGTACAAGTGGGCGCTGCTCTACATCGAAAGATGGCTAACAGCGCCGACGATGCAGGAGGATGGAAGCATAATCGCGAGAAACCGCGGCACCCCACAAGGTGGTGTGGTCAGTCCGATTCTGTCGAATCTGTTCATGCATTACACGTTCGATCTCTGGATAACGCGGACCCACCCCGACCTTCCCTGGTGTCGGTATGCCGATGATGGATTGGTACACTGCCGGAGCGAGCGAGAAGCAGAAGCCCTCAGGGCCGAGCTTCAAGATCGATTGGCAGAGTGCCACCTGGAGCTGCATCCGACGAAAACCAAAATCGTTTACTGCAAGGATGGGAAACGCAAAGCGACATATCCGAACGTCAAATTTGACTTCCTCGGGTATTGCTTTCGGCCCCGATGGGTCAAGCGTTTGCGGGACAACACCATGTTCTGCGGCTTCAACCCGGCAGTCAGCCCTGCGGCGCTGAAAACCATGCGGTCAACGATCCGGGACTTGGGCATCCGCCATCGAACGCAGATGACGCTGGCCGACATCGCCCGGCAGATCAATCCGCTCTTACGGGGCTGGATCGAATATTACGGGCGATACGCGCCCTCGGCGCTGCACCCTGTGCTCCGACACGTCAACCAGACGCTTCTGGCCTGGGCGAGGCGGAAGTTCAAGCGCTTTGCTGCTCATAAGATCCGCGCGAGTCGCTTTCTCCAAAGCATCGCAAAGAACAACGCAGAACTCTTCGTGCACTGGCGGATCGGGATGACCGGCACGTTTGCCTGATGGGAGCCGAGTGAGGCGAGAGTCTCACGCTCGGTTCTGCGAGAGGCTGGCGGTGCAACTCCGTCGGCCTACTCACCCCGGATCTTCTCCAACCTCAAAGTCTGGGCCCTGGGCGTCTATCACGGGCTGCGCCGTAAGCACCTCCAATCCTACCTCGATGAATTCGTCTTCCGCTTCAACCGCCGGCGTACCCGGCACGCCGCATTCCGATCCCTGCTCGCCATCGCCGCCGCGCACCAGCCTCTCCCTTACAAGATGTTGATCTCACCGGAAGCAGCGGCATAAGGCTTTTCCGCGATTGGGGATCGTTTGTTCGAGAGTTGAGAAAACTTGTATCAAACCAAATGGTGAGCAAACCGAATGAGAGGACGATTGAATTAATAGACAAAATCAGATCAGAGGATAGAAATCCCCTGGTTCATCCCGACGAAAATCTTGATAAAGACGAAGCGTTGACCGCGTTCGACCTGTGCAAAAATGCCATTACTTTTATGGCGATGGATATAAAGAACGCGCAGTGAGTGTCACTGGTC
>JBJMGJ010000440.1:0-3753 GCA_045807965.1 Bryobacteraceae bacterium
GGGGCGGTGACAATCAGAGCTGGCAGCTTGTTCCGATTCCATAGATTCCGGTAGCCCGGCACACCGCGGCGTCCGCCGCCGATGCAATCGAGCGGGCAGACCGTCCTAAATCCCGTGCTCCTTCTCCGCCCGATTGGCGCAAGATTTGGACTTGCCCTAGGAGCGCAGGCTGGCGAGGCCCGCCTTCGAGCGGTTGTCACCAACTCGGGCTTCGGACTATTCCGCCGAGCCGCGCAAACTCCATTCAATCTGGTCTTTGAGGCCCGGATTTGACAGGACCGTTGGCCGGCGGCATGCACTCCATGCCGCTGGCGTCTGGCGGGTTCGATCACTTGATTGTCGCGGGCGGCCATTGCTCGACAACGTGGATAGCTTGCATCATTGTTAAATGGATTCCGCACCTGCAACTCGCGAGCAACCAATCCTGGCCGAAAGCATCCAGCAGGTTGTGCCCCGGACATTTGCGATGACAGCCGCACTGGTCGTGTTAGTGCATACGGTTGTCATGCTCGTTCACGGAGCGGCGCATATGCGATTGAACATCGAATTATCTGCATGGGCCAACATCTATGTTCTCTGCATCGTGGGAATTGGGCCGATCGCCGGACTCTTGTTATTGAGGTCAAGCCGGCAACGCACCGGTGCAACGATTCTGTTCACAACAATGATTGGCGCGCTACTGTTCGGTCTCTGGAAGCACTTCATTGCACACGGCCCCGATCACGTCATGCACCTGCAAGAAGGCGCCTGGAGACTTCCATTCCAGGCCACGGCGGTGCTGCTTGCCATGTCGGAGTCAGCCGGTGCAATCGTTGGATCCATCATGTTCTACGGCCTGACTCCGCAGACCAAAGCTCGTATTCGTGAGCGCAGTTGATATCGGACCGCACTGCCGATGCAACGCTTCGACGGCGTGTTCTATCGCAACGCGTCCGCCTGGAGTGCAGTACTCCGCTGCTTGCGAAAAGCATCTGGCGTGGTGTTGTGCCAGCGCTTAAAAGCACGATGAAAAGCACCCGGTTCCGAGAAGCCCAGGAGGAAAGCCACCTCGGCTACGGAGAGTGTTCGATCCGCGAGGAACGTCTCCGCCGTCTGCTTGCGCATCTCCTCGCGCAAGCTGTCAAATGATGTTCCCTCTCCGGAAAGGCGACGTTGTAACGTGCGCGGGCTCATTGCAAGACTCCGGGCAACGGTTTCAATGCTTGTGCCGCTTCCGCTCGCGGGGGCTGTCAACAGACGACGGACTTCCGTCGCGACACCCTCCTGCCCCTCCTGACGCGCCAGGATCTGCGCAGCTTTGCGTTCGAGCCAGTTCCGAAGGAATGGATCACTGCGCCGCAGAGGTAGCTCCCAGGCTTCACGCGTCAGAGCGAATCCCGACCAGGAGGATCGCGTCTCCACTTCACAGTCGAATACGGTATGGAACGCGCTGGCCTCCTCCGGCTCGTGGCGGAACCAGATGCACTCCACGTGCAACTGATCTCCAGACTCGCGGCGCAAGCGCAGGATGCTGAGCGATACCGTCAATTCCACGGTGAAAGGATCAATTGAGCCTTCCACCAAAACTCGGATAGCGCTTTCCTCCTCGCGAAAGACGAGATGAACCGAGGGGTTCACCAGACCCAGATACCGGGCGATTTGTTTGAAGCCTTCACCAACCGATTCCGCACTGCACACCAGGTAATCGAGAAGGGGATACGCGCCGATCGGTGTCTCAACCGCAATGCACAGCGCCAAATTCTTCACTCGCCGCTCGCGTTGTATTGCGCCGAAGATCTCCGCGCAGACCCGGGCTGGAAGTTGCCCATCGGGATCATCCAGATCGTTGCGCGTTAACCCAAAGGGCGCCAGCAGCGAATCGATATCGTAACCCAAACGTTCGAGTGCGCCGAACATACCCCGCAAGTTACCCGAATGCATCGCCTCAGAGAGCGCAGATGGTTGACTGGCGCGAGGAGCCACTTCCTTGTCGTCTGGGATCATCGTCAAAAGCGGCTAGGACAGGCACCATTGTTTCATGCATTCTGCTGGGCCAAATCACTTCGAAACAATCGTTCTCGGCGGAGGCCAATCGGGCCTGGCCGCTGGCTATCAACTCAATCGTGCCGGCTGCTCCTTTCTCATCGTAGATGCCAACCAGCGCTCAGGCGACGCTTGGCGCGGCCGCTGGGATTCCTTGCAGCTGTTTTCCCCCGCGCAATACGACTCGCTGCCAGGGCTGCCACTTGCCATGCGAAAGGGCACATTTCCTCATAAGGATCTACTGGCGGACTATCTTGAACATTACGCCTTCCATTTCAACCTTCCGATCTTGCGAGGCGTACGCGTTACGAGAGTTGGGCGTCAGGGCAAGGGCTTTCTTATCGAATGTGGGAACCGAACGCTCTCCTGCGCTAACGTCATCGTGGCTACGGGAGCTTATTCACGTCCACGAATACCGGATTCATCTGCGCTCCTGAATCAATCGATCCAACAGATTCACTCTTCCGGATATCGCCGCCCCGAAGATGTTGTTGGCGAGCGAGTCCTGGTGGTTGGCTTTGGAACGTCTGGCATCGAGATCGCGATTGAACTCGCGGCGGCGGGCCGCCACGTGCTTCTCTCCGGTCGCCCGACTGCGCAGGCTCTTTCAAAATTTCTGCCGGCGATCTTCGCGGGCAAGAATCAGATCCTCAGGCTAATCGGCGCGGCTTATTGGAATTTCGTGCATCGCGTAGTAACGATCGATACGGCCTTGGGCAGAAAGGCCAAATCACAGATATCGCGTCGCGGTCAACCGCTCATCCGGCTCAATCGAGCAGACGCCCTAGCCGCCGGCGTGGAGCATGTGGTACGACTGGCGGGCGTAACCGAAGGCCAGCCGTCCTTGGAAGACGGGCGTGTGGTGGACGTTTCCGCTGTCGTGTGGTGTACCGGCTTTCGCCCGGGCTATGAGTTTCTTGAATTGCCGGATTGTCCATTCGATAGCAAGGGTTTGCCGATCGCCCCGCATGGAATTGTCGGACAGATTCCGGGTCTGTACTTTGTCGGCCTACCCTTTCAGGTAGGACTCACATCTACTTTAGTCGGCGGCGCTGGCCGCGATGCAGCGCTGGTCGTGCGCCACCTCGCGCGACGACAAAGCATTGCGGCGACTGCCTCGCGGGCGCAGCATCGAGCTGGAAAGGCGGACGCCAGTGCGCAACTTCTTTGAACTCCTGCACGCGGCAGATGGAAATCGGCGGATCTCGCAAAAGGTAACGCAATGGAATCCCATACGAATGGCTCAAACACAACTGTTTCGTACGACGGGCGCGCTAATCGGCGCGATAGCAACATTAACCATGGACCGCTTGTCGGGAATTGTTCATCGGTTCGGACTATCCGCCCCTCTACCACCGAATCTCATCGGGCGCTGGTTTGCCTCGATCCTGCTGCTGCAACCGTTGCACTCCGACATCGCACAATTCCCGGCAGTCAGAAACGAAATGGCGATCGGTCTTGCCGGGCACTATGCCATTGGCATTATGTTGGCCTGTTTTTACCTTTGGGTGACAATCAGGCTCGGGTGGCGGCCGCGGCAATTTCATTGCGCGCTCGGGTACAGTGTTTGCACGAACGCTCTCCCGTGGATGATCATGTTTCCGGCCATGGGATACGGGTTTTTCGGCGCGCATGGACCATCAGGCACAAGGCTGCTTCCCCCGAAATCCTAGGGAACAACGAATGAACATGACTTTGAAGACGCTTGCCACGGATCAAGACAGAGAAGAA
>JBJMGJ010000441.1:0-5870 GCA_045807965.1 Bryobacteraceae bacterium
GCCGCCAACGCCCGTGGCGGCTCCCTGGAATGGCTCGATGAAGCTCGGATGGTTGTGCGATTCGATTTTAAAGGCGATGGCAACGCCGCCGCCAATGTCTATGATGCCCGCGTTCTCACCGGGGCCTTGCAAGACGTACCGGCTCTCCGTCGGCAGCTTCTTCAGGTGAACTCGAGTGCTTTTGTATGAGCAGTGCTCGCTCCACATGACACTAAAAACACCCAGTTCAGTCAGGGTCGGTTCCCGCCCCAGTAACTCAATAATTCGGTCGTATTCGGCGGCCGTGAGTTGGTGCGCCGCAACAACTTCCGGCGTGATGCTCATGAGTGGGACGTTGCTAGAAGGGGTGTCTGGAAAGATCGGGGAGAGAGAAGCGATCGGAGAATCGACAATCCGTCAGTTCCCCCGACAAGTGGATCAGAGGCGCGTTCCGGGTGTGGCATCATGCCTAGTACATTTCCCCGCTGGTTCACTATTCCGGCGATGTCATTCAACGAACCATTCGGATTGTCACGATAGCGCAGAACGACTCTGCCTTGGGTCTCGAGTTCGCTGAGGGTCGCAGCGTCCGCTATGTAACATCCCTCGCCGTGCGCAACCGGCAGGCGTAAGACTTCACCGGTTCGTAAGTTCCGGGTGAAAGGCGAATTTGTACTGACAACTTCGATCGGCACCGTTCGACACACGAATTTCAGACCTGCATTACGCACTAGCGCACCGGGAAGAAGTCCGGCTTCGGTCAACACCTGGAATCCATTACAAATACCCAACACGGGTCCGCCATTCTCCGCGAAGCGTTTCACGGCACCCATGGCGGGCGAGAACTTCGCAATCGCACCAGTACGCAGGTAGTCTCCATAGGAAAACCCACCGGGGAGAATGACCGCGTCCACATCACCAAGCGTCGAAGAATCGTGCCAAATAAATTTGGCCTCGGCGCCCAGGTTATGCCGAAACGCGAAATAAGCGTCGTGATCGCAATTACTACCGGGGAAAACAACGACTCCCACCCTCATACGAGAGACACCGGAAGGAGCAGAGCGTTACGCGCCTGTTGCAGGAGCAGCGACCTTCTTTCGGGTCGCCCGGCGCTTCTCCACGGGAGGCTGTCTGTCACTTTTTTTCAAGGCGGGCAAAGCCATCGATGTCACAAACTTCTTTTCGCCGTGATCATCAAACTTAATGACGATATAGTCGTCATTGCACGAGACAACCGAACCAAGACCAAACTTCGAATGTTCAACTTGTGCGCCTTGGGCGAACGGTGGTTTACTGGCCATGAACGGTAGGGTGCCTCGATTAATTGTAACAATTGAAACGGATTCTGTCGAATCTGCCGAACAGCGTCTAGCCGGTCAGAGATCGTTCATATAATAGAGGTCGTATCTATGGAGGAACTAAAGAAGAAGATCCAGGACGAGATCACAGCACTTGAGCATGAACTTCGTACTGAACTTCCCAAGCAGATTCTGACGGCGCGAGCTCACGGCGACCTAAGTGAGAACGCTGAATATCACGCCGCGAAGGAGCGCCAAGGACTGGTCAATGCGCGTTTAGGTGCCTTGCAAGCGCGTCTTCGGGAATTCTCCATGATCGACATGACCAAGATTCCCAGAGATCGTGTCGGGCTCGGCTCTCGCGTAGTGGTCCTCGATTTGAACAAAGACGAAGAGTTGTCCTACAACCTCGTGACCAGCGAGGATGCGGACGTGACACAAGGACGCATTTCCACCAGTTCGCCGATCGGCAAGGGACTCCTGGGCAAGCGCGTAGGTGATACGGTGCGAATCCAGATCCCGGATGGAACGAGGGAACTGGAGATTCTTCAACTCACAACCATTCACGACGGCGCCGCTAAATAGGCGAAGAGGGATTTGATGACTTACACGCGCGCAATCGGCTTAGGAGCGAATCGAATCATCAAGCTGATTGTAAGAGGGCTTGCGCTTTCCAGAATAAATCCGAATGTACTAACGTTCTTCGGACTGGTCATCAATATTGTCGCCGCTTACTTCCTGGCGACTGGCAGGTTCCGAACCGCCGGTTTGGTCATCATTTTCGCCGGGTTATTCGATATGGTAGACGGGCGCGTCGCTCGGGCGACTAATCAGGTGACCCGCTTTGGCGGGTTCTTCGATTCCGTGTTGGACCGCTATTCGGACCTTGCCTTGCTGGTAGGTCTCCTCGTCTACTACGGAACCATCAATCGCCCGGCCTATGTGGTTCTGACCGCGGTCGTGATGACTGCCTCGGTCATGATCAGCTATACCCGCACACGGGCCGAGAACATCGTCCCGACCTGTAAAGTGGGCTTCATGGAGAGGCCCGAACGTGTAGTGCTACTCATTATCGGAGCCTTGTTCCTGCGAATGGCACCTGTGCTCTGGGTAATTGCGGTTTTGGGGAACCTGACAGTAATCCACCGCATGATCTTCACGTATCAGGAAGCCGCCAGACTGGAAGAGGCGCAACTTCGGGCCGGAGTTACGCCCACCGCTTCCGGTAGGACCGTTTAGAACGCCGGAATCATCTGGTCCCTGGCTGATGCGCGACAGCGTACATTTCCGAGATCATCAGCTTTAGTACGCAATTTCCATTAACCTTGGTTTTTTCGGAAAGTAGCCCATCTCTTCTTTTGGGCTGCCGCAATGCGCTTGCGAGCTTCAGGACTTAGAACCCGCCGTTTGCGTTCACGAGAAGACGCTGCCGCCGTTGCCGAATTCGTTTCAGTCCCAGACGCTCTCGAAGGCCGAGCCGCCCTCTGTCCCATCATGCTGCGCACCTGGGAAATCTGCTCTTCCAGCCGCTGCCGCTGCGCTTCAAGGCCCTGAAGCGCGGCTTCCAGGATATCTCTGTTCGGTGTGGCCAATGTTTTTGCCATGTCTATTCTTAGTTAGTAACATACTCTATGTCAAAGTTCAGACGAAATAACTTAAACGTCTGAGGAGCATAGGATAGTAATAGGCCCGTCATTAATTAGGCAAACTTCCATGTGTGCTCCGAATACGCCGGTCCGAACGCTCGAACAGAGGCCTTCACAGCACCGCAAGAAATGCTCATAAAGCGGCTTCGCCACCTCCGCGGCCGCCGCATTTGCATAGGACGGTCTATTTCCTCGTTCCGTATCGGCATACAACGTGAATTGAGAAACAACCAACAGTCCTCCTCCGGTATCAGACAGACTTAGATTGTTTTTGCCGCTCTCGTCAGGGAAAATACGAAGCGCCGTAACCTTCTTTGCCAGGTATTCCGCATCCGCTCTGCTATCCGCGTGCCTGACTCCCAGCAAGACAAGCGCGCCTCGCTCTATCTGGCTGACAACTTTTCCCGCCACTGTGACGCGAGCTTCAGAGACGCGCTGAACAAGTGCACGCATAAGCGGATATTACGAACGGAGGCAGTACCGCAGCCGAACCTTACAGAAGCGACGCTCGAGGATGACACGGGCGCCTACTGCGCGTCGGCAAGCTTGCGCGCGCGCTGCCAGTGAAGTTTCCCTCGGAATTCCTCGCGCAGCGTTGAAACACCGGCCCAGTAGTATCCGCAGACAAACAGCATCAGGAACGGTATGGCGAAGAAGTTAGACGTGTCGATTGCAAAGACGACCATGTAAACGAAATAGCTTCCAATCGCTAGTTCGATATACGGCAACAGGCCACTTCTGCGCCGGTAGGTCTCGGGCTTTGCCTTACGTGCCTGACCCTTGTTATCGATCGCGTATTTGGCCGTTCGAGCAAAGCTAGTCTGGATTCCGAACAGGGCCTCTATCACGCCCTTTGTATTGCTGACCGTGAGCGCCACGCCCGCCCCCATGAGCATAGGAAGGAATGCGATCGACTTCCACCAGTTCCTCGGGAATAACACGCGCTGGGCATACAGGTAAAAGGCGGAGATAGACCAGAAGGAAGCGACAATCAGCGGGAAATCGATTGCCACCATCTGAAACACGCCCATGTAGAACCGCACAATCATGACCGGAAGCATCAGCATCGACACAATCAGCATGAGAGGGTAGGAAATGTTGGGCGTCAAATGCATGAAAGCTTCGGCCTTCACTCTGAACGGCAGATCAGCCTTCAAAATCCTTGGTAGGAGTTTCAGAGCGACCTGAGTTAGCCCTTTCGCCCAGCGGGCCTGCTGCACCTGAAAACCATAGGTCTCAACAGGCAGCTCCGAAGGGCACTCTATGTCCGGGACATAGACGAACCGCCAGCCTTTCAGTTGAGCCCGGTAACTCAGATCCGAATCTTCGGTCAGAGTTTCGTGCTGCCACCCGCCCGCGTCGTCGATCATCTTGCGCCGCAGAATACCGGCGGTACCGTTGAAGTTGAAAAACAACCCGGAGCCGCATCGGGCGCCATGTTCCAGGACGAAGTGACCGTCAAGGAGCATAGCTTCGATCTGCGTAAGGATGTTGAACTCTTTGTTCAGATAGGTCCATCGAGTTTGAACCACACCGATGCGCGGATCTGTGAAGAAATGGACCGTTCTCCGCAGGAAATCGGGCGGAGGTAGAAAATCGGCGTCAAAAATGGCGATGAAATCGCCGGTGGCCGTCTCCAGTCCCTGCTGGAGCGCTCCCGCCTTGAAGCCATGACGGTTCGTTCGATGCCGGTACTCGATTGGATAACCGGCAGCGACGTACTCGTTACAAAGCCGTTCGGTGAAGACATGGGTCTCGTCCGTTGAGTCGTCGAGAACCTGGATCTGCAGTAACTCGCGCGGGTAGTTGAGCTTGACGACCTCTTCGAGAAGCCGCTCCACGACGTAACGTTCGTTGTAGAGAGGCAGCTGCACGGTGACACGTGGCAGGTCGGCAAAGCTTTCAGGAGACTCAAGCGGGAGGTTATTGCGAAACTTTCGATAGCGACGAATAGTTTCGTAGCGATGGATCCCGTAAACAGATAGAATCGCAAGGATCGTGAAGTACGGGATCAGCAATGCCCAGTCAAAGGCTGAGAGGCGATATATACCTGAAAAGCTATCGTCAAACAGGCCCTGAGCCATCCGGCTGCTGAATGAGTCATGCGCGAAAAGGAACAGGCAAGGTCCCGCCAGTGTCGTCATAAGATCGTTCTGCAAGACTTAGATTCCATGACCAGTGTAACTGTTATAGAGTAGTCATTCCTAGTTTTCACGACGCGGGAACTCTGGAAACAAACCGCGCGAAAATTTCGTAGTATTCGATGCGCACCGGGGAAGAAATGAGAGACCACATTAAGATCTTGGGTATTCTGAACATCATTATGGGGTGCCTCACCGCGTCAATCGGCCTGGTGACACTGTTTGTTCTCGGCGGGTTAGCTGGCGCTATCAGTTGGGCTGCCGTTTCCTCTGCCCAGAGCGGCACTATGCTGGCCGCTCCCATCATCTCTCTTATAGGCCTCGGCGTAGCCGCCTTCTTTGTCCTTCTTGGCTTGCCGTCGATCATTGGCGGGTGGGGTCTGCTCATGCTGAAACCCTGGGCCCGCGTTTTCACCGTCGTGGTGTCCGCTTTCCACCTGATACATGTCCCGCTCGGAACGGCGCTCGGCATATATGGGTTATGGGTCTTGCTGAGCGAGGAAAGCAGGATGATATTGACAGACCGTCCCAATACCAACTTACCCATGAGCTACCCTGGCCCCTCCGTCTGACGGACGGCTTACGATCGTCTTAATACTTTCGAAGACATCGCGGAGCATCGCGGCAGTGAGTCGCTTCGTAGACGTATTCTGCTGGCTTGGATGATAGGAAGCCACCAGAACCGGGCCGCCCGGATGAGTACCGTACATACTTCCGTGAGCGAATTTGAAACCCGAACGCGAACCAATAAGATTTTGTTCTTGAAGAGTGCGGAGGTAAGCCTCGAACGCAATCGCCCCCAGCGC
>JBJMGJ010000442.1:0-6962 GCA_045807965.1 Bryobacteraceae bacterium
GACAAGGATCGCGGACGAATAGGGAATCGCGGTTAGTTGAGTGCTGAGGCGAGGATCGAATGAACGGAGAAGGCGAACACTGGAATGAGCCGGGCAAGCGAGCACAAGATGGTTACCTTCAACGACTTCTCCTCCGGCGGTGATCCTCCAGTTCTCCTGTTTCCGGCCCAATTCAGTGGCTTCGGCGGTAACGATTCGAACCCAACCACGGATTTCCCGTGCAAGCGCATCGACGAGGGTTGCCATGCCGCCCCGGAACGAGAGGAAGAGACTCTTTGGAGAATTATCCGTACCCTTTCTCTCTTTGCGAACCCCGCGAATCAGACTCCCGAACTGACGCTCATAGCCAAGAAATCTGGGAAGAACGCTTCGCGCGCTCAGGGCGGATGAGTCCCCCCCGTAGACCCCGGCAAGGAGAGGTTCGGTTAGATAGGTCAATACGCCCGGTCCGAAATGATCGCGAACAAACTCCCGGACGGAGATATCGACAGTCCGCTCCCGGGGTTTGGAAAAGATCTCCCGCAGGAACTCTCGTTTCGTGTTGAGGCCGAATAGCGGGGACGAAAGTGCCGCTTTCAGGTCACCCGGCACCATCATGACCATTCCCTTGGGAATCGGCACGAGTCGGCCGCCCTTGACGACGTAAGTCCGTCTGAACTTTTCGTTGGTGCCGATGATCTCCTCCGAAAGACCCAACTCGTTTGCTAAACGAGAACCGGCAGGCTTACTGGCGAGGAAACTGTCGGGCCCAGCCTCGAGTTCACAACCCTCTACGACGTCGGTACGTATCAGGCCGCCCAGCCGCCCGGTCTTTTCGATAAGGGTTGATCGGATGCCGTGTTGCTTTAGATAGTAGGCGGTAGCCAGACCGGAGATACCCGCACCAACGATGACAACGTTCTCCACGGGCAAGTTCTATCGATGAAATTCGCGAACGATCTCAACCACGGCCTTCACGTTCTCGACCGGTGTTTCGGGCAGAATACCATGTCCCAGATTGACGATGTGGCCCGGACGCGTGCCGGTACGCTTCAGGAGATCTACAACCTTCGTTCTAAGCTCGGGAAGAGGAGCAAACAGTGCCACTGGATCCAGGTTGCCCTGTATGGCCGCGCGATAGCCGATGTCCATCCAGGCCTGGTCGATGTTCATGCGCCAGTCCACGCCGATAACATCGCCGCCCGCGGCGTGAAGTTCCCTGATGAACCCGCTCGCGCCCGTCCCAAAGTGGATCACGGGTACGCTGTAACCGCGAATGCGTTCGATCAGGGCTCGCGAGTAGGGCTGGACGAAACGAACGTAGTCTTCGGGCATCAAAGCGCCTACCCAGCTGTCAAATACCTGGATTGCCCGGGCCCCGGCAGCCACCTGAAGGCTGGCGAAGTCACCGAGAACGTCGACAATCTTGCCCATGAGCCGGCGCCACATGACCTCGTCTCCGAACATCAGCTTTTTTGTCTTGACGAAGGTTTTTGAAGCCCCGCCTTCGATCATGTAGCTCGCCAACGTGAACGGCGCCCCGACAAAGCCCACCACGGGAACTCGCCCGTTCAATGCGCGGACGACGGCCTTGATGGCATCTCCGACATACCCGAGTTCGTCCGTCCGCTCAGTGGAGAGCTCGTCGATATCGCTCGGCTCGGTAATTGAATTCTCGATCGATGGGCCTTCTCCGCTGATGTACTCCAGCTTCAAGCCCATTGGTTCCACGGGAAGAAGTAAGTCAGCGAAGATGATAGCCGCGTCTACGTCAAGCAAGTCAATGGGCTGGAGTGTGACGGTTGCCGCGAGTTCCGGGTTCTTACAGATTTCGAGAATGCTGTGCTTCCCGCGTACGTCACGATACTGCTTAAGGTACCGGCCGGCTTGGCGCATGAACCACACGGGCCGAACGTCGGTGCTCCGGCGACGGCACGCGTCAAGGAACCTGCCATTTACTGAAGCCATGCACCGCGCAGTCCCAGACCGCCTGCCCGCTTCAAGATAATAACCCCACAAGTATGGCCGTCAGCATGAGTAGTGAAAAGTTGTCCCTATTGTATCGATTGCCTGAAATCAGGGTCGGGAATTGGGGCGATATGCCGTGGGCGTTTTAGGAAGCGCGTGAATAAAACTCGCTGAGGGCGGGTCTCGGAGGAAGAAGCTATCCTTGGGCGTCGCGCGGGCGTCCCCGCCGGACGCGCTTGAGCAACTGGTCCATGCGTCCGGATCCAGATTCCACGTCCGCCTCAAAATGCAGCTCCGGTATCCGGAACAATGTGAGGCGCTCCCGAAGCTTATTTCGCAGGTAATGCTTAGCGCCATTCAATGCGGCGATCGTTTCTTCGTGCGAGACGCCAGGGTCCGCAAAATGCAGCCGTACCTGAGCGTGCTTCATCCCGGGCGTCACCAATACCTCGGTGACAATCGCGTCATTCACGCGCGGATCTGCCAATTCATAGGCGATCATCTCGCCGAGTTCTTCCCGCAGCGCCTCTGAGACTCGCTCTGTCCGATGGGGGGCCATGTCGCTCTTTCTTTCAGTTTAGGACGCTTTCTTTGGGCATCCTTGCAATCGAGAGTTATAGCCATTCCAGGCCGCTGCCGCGAAGAGTACCACCCAGCAAGTCGGCCGCGTGCGCTTCCGCTGCCTGGAGAACCTGTTCGGCGTGCGTTCGATCGTTTGACACCGTAACCACAGCGACCACAGAATTCTGCCAGGAGTCGAGCCCGTCGATCTCGGCAACGGACACATTGAACTTATCGCGCAGCCGGTCTTTGAGGCTGCGCACTACCTGGCGTTTGTCCTTGAGGGAATGAGAGGCTTCGACCCAAAGTTCCAGGGTCAAAACACCCACAGACGGCATAGGTTCGTAAGAAGTAGAGACAAGATAATTGCCGCTGCCTGGGGTTACTGAGCCCCAGGCAACTGCGGAGCAATTCGCTCCGTCATGAACGCTTCGATCACGTCGCCCACTTCAATGTTGTTGAAGTTGGTAAGCGAGATACCGCACTCAAGTCCGTTCTTGACTTCGGACGCATCATTCTTGAAGCGCTTGAGCGCCTCGATGCGACCCGTATAGACGGTATCGCCATTACGAAGGAGCCTGACTTGGCTGTCGCGGCGAATAAGTCCATCGCTGACAAAGCAACCAGCCACGGTACCGATCTTGCTGATGCGGAAAGTCTCGCGGACCTCCGCATGGCCCTGCGTGGTTTCTTTGTAAACCGGATCGAGAAGACCCGTCATTGCGAGCTTAATGTCGTCGATCAGTTCGTAGATGATGCTGTGCTGACGGATGGCTACTTTCTGCTGCTCGGCCGTAGCCTGAGCATTACGCTCAGGTTTTACGTTGAAGCCGATGACCAGAGCTTCGGAGGCAGACGCGAGGAGAACATCCGACTCGGTGATTGCGCCGACTCCGGCATGGAGAACGCGTACCCGAATCTTATCGTTTGACAGTTGCTGGAGATTATCGGAAAGAACCTCCGCGGTACCTCCGACGTCCGCCTTGATGATGACGTTGAGGTCCTTGAGTTCGCCCTCTTTGAACTGCCTATGCAGCGAGTCAAGCGTCGCGACACGTGCGCCCTTGGCCATCGCGGCATCGCGGGCCTTCGCCTCGCGGTAGATAACGATCTGCTTGGCCTTCGATGTATCGGAGACGACCTGGAACGTATCTCCCACGTCGGGAAGACTTTCGAGACCGATCACTTCGACCGGCATGGACGGCTCGGCTTCTTTTATCTGATTGCCGCGATCGTCGAACATGGCGCGAACTTTGCTAAAGAGCGCTCCACAGATGAAGAAGTCACCCGTGCGGAGGGTCCCATTCCGAACCAGCATGGTGGCCACTGGTCCGCGGCCCTTATCGAGCTTCGCTTCGAGTACCGTGCCAATAGCAGGGCGCAACGGATTCGCCTTGAGGTCCTGCAAATCAGCAAGCAGCAGGATCATTTCAAGCAGGAGATCCAGATTCTGGCGAGCCTTCGCAGAGACCGGCACCATAACCACATCTCCGCCCCAGTCCTCGGCCAGAAGGCCGCGGTCAGCGAGCTGTTGCTTCACTCGTTCAGGCTGAGCGTCCGGCTTGTCGATCTTATTGATCGCGACGATCATGGGCACCTTGGCAGCTCTCGCGTGATCGATGGCTTCCAAGGTCTGGGGCATAACGCCGTCATCCGCGGAAACGACCAGGACGACAATATCGGTTACTTTCGCGCCCCGGGCGCGCATGCGGGTAAAGGCCTGGTGACCTGGAGTATCGATGAAGACGATCTTGCGATCGTTCTTCTCGATGTAATAGGCACCAATATGCTGGGTAATCCCACCGGCTTCGCGTCCGGCTACGTTCGTTTCGCGAATCGCATCCAGGAGCGAGGTCTTACCGTGGTCGACGTGTCCCATGATAGTGACCACAGGAGCACGGCGCACCAGATCGGCAGTCTCTTCCGCCTGCTCGATATCCTGAGTCGATTCTTGTTCGTAGCTGACCTGGTTAGTCGAAGCGCCGAATTCGCGGGCTAGTTGCTCCGCAAGCTTTACGTCGAGAGTTTGGTTAATGGTCGCGAAGATCTTCTTCTCGACGAGCTTTTTGATGACCAGGTTGGCCTTGACGCCGAGTTTCTCGGAGAGTTCGAGAACGGTGATACCTTCCGCTATCGTGATTTCGCGATCGATCGGCGGTGGCTCGACAATCGCCTGGCGTTTGGAAACGCGTTCGCGAAGGTTTCCTTCCTCGATGTCGCGCTTGCGGGCGCCTTGTCTTCCGACCGGCTTCGCCTGATGCCGACGCTGCTCGGTAGGAACCGGCGTTGCCTGCTCGGGACGGAGCGAAGTCGGATGCATCGGCCGCATCCCGGGACGCCGCTGTTGTCCGGGCAAAGCGGGCTGGCCTGGACCACCCGGACCGCGCATGAGTGGCTGCCCTGGCCGAATCGGACCCCGATAAAGCGGTTGGCCAGGCGCAGGGGAGCGCGGCGGTGGAGCACCCGGTCTGGGCGGCGCGGGAGCCGCCGGCCCTGGCCGGAGGGGCGTTTGCTGCTGTCTTAGTCGTTGAACCAGATCCGGCCGTGGTGGAACCGTCGGCCGGGCAATAGGCTGTCCAGCGAGGGGAGGCCTCTGAGCGGGTGGCCGCGGCGCAATCGGAGCCCCCGGCGTCAGCGTCGGGCGCGGAGGAGTCGGCCGAGAAGGAATGGGAGAGCCCGGAACGGAACTTGCCTGCGTACTGGTGCCCGGAGCGACCACATGCGTTGGAACCTGCTGAGGCGGACGGGGGAGCGCGGGTGCCTGCGGAGTGCCTGGAGCACTCGCCACCGGCCTAGCGGGCGCAGCCGGGGGCGTGCCCGGCGTCGGCGCGGCGGATGCGGACGGTTGCGCGGGCCGGGCAATGATTCCAGCTGGAGGCTGAGGAAGACGTGGCGCTGCCTCCCTTGGCAAAGGCTGTCTCGGGCCGGGCGCATTCGTTAACAACGGCGGAACGGGGCGTGCTGCCGGCGTTGACGGTAACGGCCTGGCAGGAACGCCGATCGATCGGGCGGGATGGCCCGGACCTCCCGGCGATGGCGAGGCTACGCTTGGTGGAGCACTCGAAGCCGGGGGCGCCGGCTGAACAGGAGTGGGTGCCGCCGGAACCGGCGAAGCCGGTGCGGGGTGACTCGCCGCTGCACCGAGCGGCGGCCGCAATGGTTGAAAACGCGCCACTGGCCGTTCCGGCTCAGGCGCAGGAGGAGGCGGAGGCGTCGCGACGGGGCTTGCTTCCGCTGGAGCTTGAGTCGCGGCCGCAGCGCTGGATGTGCTCACCGGCGGTATGGCGATCCCGCGCGGAGCCGGCTCAGCCTGGGGCTGGGGGTCCCGCGTCGGTACGCGTAACGGAAATCGTTGCGGGCCGGCGAAGGCCGGGGACGATGAGACCGGGGATCTTACGGGCTCTGGGGCCGCCGCACTAGCTGGAGCGGGCTGTGCCGCTGCCTCTGTATGGGTCGGCTCGGCCGAGGCTGTCTCGTCCGGACCTTCGGCTTCGCCTTCGTCTCCGTCGTGGTGTCCGTTGGGCTGGTTTGGAAACGAACCCAGGAAACCAGATTCCGCCAGCCGCTCCCGAAGAGCGAGCGCTGTATCTTCTTCGATTGAGCTGGAATGGGTCTTCTTTTCCTGCACACCCAACTCGGGCAAGAGATCGAGAATGATGCCTGGCTTGACCTCTAATTCCCGTGCCAACTCGTTGATTCTAATTTTCTTCATAGAAGAAGACTGCTAAGGTTAACTCCTTAATAGGCCGTGACTTGGACAGATAGACCCGCTCATTTTATGGTATCAGACTCTGCGGCCTCTCGGCCTTCGTCCGGAGAAACGTCTTCGCGAAGCGTTGAGGGAGCGCCGGACAAACCTTCCACTCTGCCGAGATCCAGCACGTCCCCTTCTTCGGTATGCTCGAGATCGACCGCCTCATGAAGTGCTATGTCATGCTCGAGAACGCCCGTTTCGAGTGATTCGAAGGCGTCCGTATCGTCCTCCGGCACACTCGATTCTAATTCATCTCCGGAAGCTGCGTCGATTGTGGCCTCCACAGCCTCAGCGGATACGGGCGCTTCTTCGTCCGTTTCGGTATCGTATTGCCCGTAGAAAGAGACCACTGACGACTGAATTTGCTCCACCACGCCCTCATCAATGTCCGGTATCGATTCGAGTTGTTCGGGTGTCATAGACCCAAGCCTCTCGACCGTTCCGATCCCGGCGCCAATCAGCTTCTCAACAATCGCTTCTTCCAATCCGTGATCCAGCAGAACTGATACCGGCGCGCCCGAAATCACCATGTCCGCCCGGCGCGACTCCAGCTCTCTACGCTTCTCTTCTTCGCTCTTGATATCGATTTTCCAGCCGGTCAACTTCGCGGCAAGTCTGACGTTCTGTCCGCGCTTGCCGATGGCGAGTGAGAGTTGCAGATCGTCAACGACGACCTCAACGTGTTTCTCGGCGGACTCAA
>JBJMGJ010000443.1:0-5777 GCA_045807965.1 Bryobacteraceae bacterium
TACGAAGCCGGCATCTCTCAGCACTCGCAGGTGCTTGGACACGGTCGGCTGGGGCATTTGAAGTTGACGCTCGATGTCTCCAACCGACTGTTGTGACGAAACCAGGAGGCTCAATATTGCCCGACGGTTCGGCTCCGCAATAATCTCGAACACGGATTCCACCCTTTTTATATACTTCTAACGGCATATGCGTGTCAAGGCATATATTCGGCGGGAATAGCGGGTGCGTTCGGTCGCGAGGTTAGATCTCGAATGCAAATCTCCGGTAACTCAGGATTGCGGGCATGATCCGCGAGTCTGCAAGCATGTGGCGGAGATTGGATTGGGAGCGACTGCTATCGCTTTTGGCGCCGGGAAGGCTCAAACGAAATGCGAGCGCCGCATGCGTCCGACCCAGCGAAGATACTGCCACAGGGACTTCCGCTCGTTCCAGACGAAGCGAACGAAAATGTTCCGAGTGATCGATTCAGCCGGGATTCCCGAGTAGGTTTCGATCCGCCAGCGAAGGTAAGGCGAGTCCCAGGGGCGCAGTCGGTACCCGCGCGAAGCGACCCAGAGAAAGCGGATCATTGCTGTCGGAAGCTGGTCGATTTCGAAGGCCGAGCGTCCCCAATAACAGTTGAGGAAGGCTCCCGTACACTGGCGGAATCGGGAGTTGCGTAGTATCCGGTACGCGTGCGCACCACCGGCTTGCCCGGCGCTTCAACGACGACCCGGATCTGCCGATAACTGCCATCCAGAGCCTGGATGCTCGGCGTGTAGGCGATTGTGTATTGGTTGCGAATGTCGTGCGCAACCTCCACTGCGAGCGACTGGACTTCCGCCACTTCTTTCGGGTAAAAGGCAAGTCCACCCGTCGCGGTTGTTAGTTCGTTCAACGCACGCCGGGCCTTGGACGCTTCACGCTTTTCTTCTTCCGTGAATAATCCGATGGCATACACTAGAACATCGCTCTGGTTTGAGCGGGCTACGACTTTCTCAAGAGACGTACCGCTTGCGTTATCATTCCCGTCCGTGATGACGAGCAGAACCTTCTTGTCGCGCTTTCCTTCCTTCTTGACGTAGTCGAGCGACATGTTAATCGCATCTCGCATCGCTGTGCCGCCACGCGAGTCAATCCTGGCTAAGCCCTGTTCCATCTTCTTGATGTCGTTTGTGAACGGTACATCCAGAAAGGCTTCATCGTTGAAGTTCACGATGAACACTTCGTCCTGCGGATTCGATTCCCGCACCATGGCGAGTGCCGCCGCTTCTACGCGGGTCCGCTTGCTCTGCATGCTGCCGCTGTCATCGATGATGATGCCTAGCGAAACCGGGACGTCTTCACGTTTGAAGATTTTGACCTCTTGAGGCTGACCATTTTCGAATACTTTGAACGCGTTCCGGTCCAGATTGGTCAGCAGCTTGCCACGGCGATCGTTCACGCTCGCGTGCAGAACTACGAGTCGCGTGTCGGATCGGAACTGCGCATACGCGGTGGCAAGACCGAAAAAGCTGAGAAGAGGTGCGGCAATCGCGAAAACGGTTCGCCTGGACCACCGACGGCTACTGAGTGGGCGCATAATAACCAAGCCGGAAGAAAGCCTTAAGCGGAGGAAGACCTCGCGGCTGATTCAACTTAACTAGAACCTTTCTGTATTTTCCGTCTCGCTCACGGTTCTTCGGTGTATAGCCCAGAATGTACTCGTTCCGAAGTTCGATGCCAATTTTGGCCGCGATATCAGGCAATTCGGCGACATTTTCGACGGCATAAGGTCGGCCTCCCGTCTGTTCGGCCAAGTCTGTCAAGAGACCAGGACCGGCAGCTTCTTCCGGCGTTCTGCCTCGGCCTCCCATCGATTCGTAGATACCGATGGCGAAAATCTGAACATCCGCTTCGCGGACCGCGTTTTTGATCTCCGTTTCTGTATAGCGGCTGCTATTATCGCCCCCGTCCGAAATGATCAGGAGCGCTTTCCGGGGGTTTTTCGCTTTCTTCATTTCGTGCATCGCGAGGTAAACACTATCGAGCAGCGCCGTACGACCTTTTGACTGCGTAAATGTCAGAGCGCTTTGGATTTTCGCGGTATCCGTCGTGAAAGGAACGCTCAACTCCGGCCGGTCATTAAACTGAACGAGAAAAAACTCATCAGAAGGGTTGGACGTTTTGAAGAACTCCGCCGCAGCCTGCCGCGATTTCTGGAGTTTCGGACCCATACTGCCGCTCGTATCAAAGACCAAACCGATGGATATCGGTGCATCTTCACTCGAGAAATTACTGATTTCCTGCTCCACCTTGTCCTCGAAAAGCCGGAAGTGTTCTTTCTCCAGGCCTGTCACGAATCGGTTCAGGGGGTCGGTGACAGTGACATTGATCAGAACGAGAGTCTTGTTAATTCGAATATCAACAGGTCGTGTGTCGGGAGCGGCAGCCCGTTTCGGCGCATTCCGCGACTCGATATGAACGCTTTCCCCGGTTTCTTCGGCAGGCTTCTGGTCGCTCTGCCCGCCTCTCTCCTGACCATAAAAGCGCGGAGAACAGAGCGCAAAGGCAAAGATCAGAGCGAGCACTAAATTCCGTCGGAGCAGCAACTTCCGAGGAAGGTGGACGCTAGCGAAAAAGATGCGAAACAAAGTGAGCGTCCGCATGTAATAGGCAACTTTCAGCCACGATCATAGCATCGAGGAAGCGACGGGCTGGGCCGTTTCCGCCGCCTCCAGATAGGTACTGTACTTAACGTTGTATGCGGGCCGATCCACCTTTGGCCAAGGACCGGACCTGATCCAGCGTCGCCATGGTTGTATCGCCGGGGAAGGAAGTGAGTAGTGCGCCATGGGCCCACCCCAAGCGGACCGCTTCATCTTCCGGTTCGCCGTTCAACAGTCCGTAAATGAAGCCGGCCGCAAATCCGTCGCCTCCGCCCACCCGATCGTAGACGTCGAGTTCCGCAGTGGGTGCCTGGTGCGTGGTGCCATTGATCCAGGCGACGGCGCTCCAACTGTGTCGATTGGTCGAGTGCACCTCCCGGAGAGTGGTGGCCACGATCTTCACTTGCGGGTGCTTCGCCCGGACCTTTTCCATCATTCCAAAGAACGCGCTCGGGTCCAGTTTCGATTTGGCAGCGACTTCCGGTCCCGGAATTCCCAACCCCATCTGCAGGTCTTCTTCGTTCCCTACCAGGACATCGACGTTTTTCACGATCCGGGCAATCTGTTCGACGGCCTTCTGCGGTCCTCCGAGCACATTCCACAGCTTCGCCCGGTAGTTCAAATCAAATGAGGTGATGGCTCCAGCCGCCTTCGCCGCTGCCACTGCTTCAATGATGAGTTCCGAGGTGGTTGCCGACAGAGCGGAAAAGATGCCGCCGCTGTGAAACCAGCGAACTCCACTGGAAAAGATGGCATTCCAATTGAAATCCCCAGGCTTCAACTGAGCGGCCGCCTCGTTGCTGCGGTTGTAAAACACCACCGGAGGGCGCAAGCCTTGTCCCCGGTCGCTATAAACCGTGGCCATGTTGGGGCCGGAGACACCGTCGTGCTTGAAATGTTTGTAGTAGGGTCTTACGCCCATGGCTCGCACCTGTTCTGCGATCAAGTCGCCGATAGGGTAATCGACCATCGCGGTTGCGATACCGGTCTGCAACCCGAAACAGTCCGAAAGATTCGCGGCCACGTTAAACTCGCCGCCACTGACGTGAATCAGGCATTCCTTGGCTTTTCGGAATGGAATAATGCCGGGGTCCAAGCGATGGACCAACGCACCGAGCGAAAGAAAGTCGAGCGTGCCTTCGGGGCGAATCTCTAAGCCGTAGCTCATGTTATCTCCAATGCTTGCTAGACACTCGAAACCGGCAATCAGTTGCCGGTTTCAAGCGCGAGTCATTTGCTAAGCGTTATAGGTTCCGGAGGAGACGCGTCCACCGCGTCCGGTCCAGTTCGTGTGGAAGAATTGGCCGCGCGGTTTGTCCACGCGCTCATAAGTATGAGCTCCGAAGAAGTCGCGCTGCGCCTGGAGCAGGTTTGCCGGGAGGCGTTCAGACCGGTACCCGTCAAAGAAGGCTAGCGCGGTAGAGAAGGCCGGAGTCGGAACTCCGAAACCGATCGCATGAACGATGGCATGGCGCCACGAGGCTTGATAGTTATTGAGGACATCCCGGAAGAACTCGTCGAGCAACAAATTTTCCAGGCCCGGATTGCGATCGTAGGCGTCTTTGATCTTGCTGAGGAACCGGCTTCGAATGATGCACCCGCCGCGCCACATGAGTGCGATTCCGCCCATGTTGAGGTTCCATTTCTCCTCTTTGCCGGCCTCCCGCAGCAGCATATAACCCTGCGCGTAGGAGATCATCTTCGAGCAATACAGGGCGCGACGTATGTCTTCGATCAACGCCTTTCTGTCGTGCTTAGCGTCGCTCTTCGCCGGTCCATCCAGGAGTTTAGAGGCGCGAACACGTTCATCTTTGATTGCCGAGAGGCAACGCGCGAAGACAGCTTCGCCGATCAGGGTCACCGGCATACCGAGATCGAGCGCGCTGATCGCCGTCCACTTACCAGTTCCCTTCTGACCCGCGGTGTCCAGGATTTTGTCCACCATCGCCTCCCCATCTTCGTCGCTCTTTTTCGAAAGAATCTCTGCTGTGATCTCGATAAGGAAACTGTCGAGCTCGCCCTTGTTCCATTCGGCGAAGACCTGATGGAGTTCGTCTGTGGTCAACCCAAGGCCATCGCGCAGCAATTGATACGCTTCGCAGATGAGTTGCATGTCGCCGTATTCGATACCGTTGTGGACCATCTTGACGTAGTGGCCGGCACCATCTTCGCCCACCCAATCGCAACAAGGGGTTCCATCCTCGACCTTAGCCGCAATCGACTGGAAGATCTCTTTCACGTGGGGCCAAGCCTCCGGATTGCCGCCCGGCATGATCGAGGGACCATTGCGCGCGCCTTCTTCACCGCCCGAAACGCCCGTACCGATGAACAGGATGCCCTTTTCGCGCAGCTCTTTCGTCCGCCGGTTACTGTCGGTGTACAGCGAGTTGCCGCCATCGATGATGATGTCGCCCTTTTCGAGATGCGGGACGACCTGATTGATCATGTCGTCGACGGTGCTTCCAGCTTTCACCATCAACATGATGCGGCGCGGGCGCTTGAGTGATTGGACCAGTTCCTCAATGGAATGCGTTCCGATGACTTGGGTGCCTTTGGCCTCATTCTGGATGAAGTCATCCACCTTCGAAACTGTTCGGTTGAAGACAGCGACTTTGTAGCCATGGTCGTTCATATTCAGAACCAGGTTCTGTCCCATGACTGCAAGGCCAATGAGCCCAATATCGCAATTCGCGTTTTGCATAACCCTTCTCTTATATCGAAGTCGAAAATCGAAGGGAGATTCTACTTCGTATCGGGTACGGCCGGAACCGCATGCTCATCCCCGTGAGGGCGCGTCCGCGAGCTTCTATCCCCTGCGAATCGGGGCAGTAAACTTCGGGCTAGTTGGATTGATGTTGAGTGAGGGCGTTTCTTGTGAGCACGCAAGTTGCGGCAGCGCGAGCGCAACAGACGCTGTTTCGCAGGTCGGTCGAGACCTGATTTATAACGTCCGGAATTTCCCGGCGTCGATGGGTTAGCGAACCGCTACGTAGATATCGACCCCGTTCGGCCCATACCGATCGAAGTCGGCCGCGAACGTACGCTGGCGTTCGGGATTCTGGCGGAAGTACTCGTGAATTCGAGACCACGCCTCGCGAACGGATTCCGGATTGCGGTCGAGGGCACGGAACACAAGATATTCCCCACCA